>NZ_JACRVR010000070.1:0-4723 GCF_018811975.1 Acetobacter sp. P1H12_c
GAACTGCCCGGAGATTTTGCTGACGCGACAGGAGAAACCGCTGAAGCACTGGCTGCGCTGATCGTCAGTTTGCATGATGACTCAACGACGCATGCCAGAATGGTTCGGGCCGGGCGTCGCTTTATTCGACAGCGACATGACCATGCGAGAATTATCGATGCACTCGGAAGGATCGCTCGAGATAGAAGGGATGAACGTCAAGCCGGGTAACCGGTGTATAATCAGCTTTTGCGGGGCAAACAGAATATTATCTTCCAGACCAGAAAGAAGGCGAATGCCCCTGTTGCCCCAGCGGAAACAGGGCAGACAGGCTGCTTCCGCCTTCACATACGACGTAAGACTTTTCAGGATGCTAACCTGAAAGCGGACATTACTATTCGGATGGTCGGAGGGGATCGGAATTGATTTTTGGGCTCGTATAAAGCGGGTAGTCATTGTTGATAAAAAGCCGCGAAGCGTAAATCTATAATGCTAAAATTGTGAAGAGAATGATCCATATGAAAAAACAATTCTCGCAGGATCAGAAGAAAGCCTTCGTTGATGCGGCAAACCCACATTGGACGTGTCGCGGTTTAGTTCCGGACCATGGGTTATCTGTTAAGCGGCGTTGCGCTCATAATCCAGAGGGCTTTTCCATTGAAGTGCAGAGTGCAGCCTCTGCGGATTATAGAAATCATTAATGTAGGATGTGATGGCCTGCTCGACGTCCTGACGCGTCATCCAGGCTTGCCGCCACAGGAGTTCCGCTTTTAAGGTCTTGAAGAAGCTTTCCGTGACAGCATTGTCCCAGCAGTTTCCCTTTCTGCTCATGGACACGATAAAGCCATGAGTAGAAAGGAGTTTGCGGTAATCCTCTGAACAATACTGACTGCCGCGATCCGCATGATGGATGCAGCCTGGTGGTGGCTGACGCAAGGCAATAGCGCGCTGTAACGCTGTCGTGGCAAGATCTGCGGTCATACGGACCTCAAGGTTCCAGCCGATGACTCTTCGTGAGAAGAGGTCCAGCACCACAGCCAGGTAAACCCAGCCTTCACATGTCCAGATATATGTGATGTCCGCTGTCCATTTCTGGTTCAGCGCTGGTGCTGAAAAATCCTGCCCCAGAAGGTTGGGTTCAATACTGTGCTTGTGCGAACTGTTCGTGGTCACCTTGAAGCGTCGTGTCCTGACAACACGAATGGCATTCTCGCGCATCAGACGTCCAACGCGACGATGCCCGACAGACAGACCCGCAGCCCTGAGTTCTTCTGTCATACGGGGGCGTCCGTAGCTTCGCCTGCTCTGAGCGTGAATGGCGCGGATATGGACCATCAGGACGTCATCCTGTCTTTTGCGGGCACAGACCGGGCGTCGTCGCCAGGCCCTGAAACCCCGGTCGCTGACGCCAAACAGGCGGCAGACCCGTTCGCGTGAAAGTGGCCCATGATATCGAGCAATAAAGACAAACCTCACGACTTTTGGCTCGCGAAGAACTGTGTCGCCTTTTTTAACAGCTCCCTCTCCTCCCGCAGCAGAAGGTTCTCACGGCGTAATTTCTCATTCTCACGCAATAAAGCCGTATGATCTGTTGTGTCAGCGACTACAGTATCAAGCTTTTGCGCATCGCGGATCCATTTCTTCAACGTCGAGGAGCCGATACCCAGATCCTGGGCAATACGCTCACGCGACAGGCCGCTGCTCAGAGCTAAACGCACCGCCTCGTGCCTGAACTCAGCTTTATAAACTCGTCCCATTCCACGTCTCCTTCATGACCATCTTCGGTCTTAAAGGTCCGGAACTAAACCGCGACACGTCCATGGCGCCGCCGAAGCGATGATTGCCGATTAAACCCGGCACATTGAAATTGTCGTATAGGCCATTCTCGGTCCAATTACGAACAAACATAAGACGGGCAGCAGTCGTCTACATCTCGGTCGTAAGAGGATATGTTTGATCATCCGGAAAGCTGACGGTCTGCAATAGCTCTCGTTACCGGTCACTGTCCTCCTCCAAACTGCTGATTGCTGCATGTGCAGCTGATCAGGAGAAAGTATCATGGAAAAGAAAACGCGTTTTCCATCGCCTACGCTGAAGGCGTCCGTGCCCTGGAATGTAGGAAAAATGGTGGGCGCCAAGCGGGCGCTCAAAGAAAAGCACGTTTGGGCCATTCGGTTCTGGCTGGGGAGTGAACAGCGTGTCAGAGACAGAGCTTTGTTTGATCTTGCTCTCGATAGCAAACTCAGAGGCTGCGATCTTGTCAGCCTTCGTATCGGTGACATCGTGACCAGTGGTCAGGTGCGCCACCGAGCCATGGTCATCCAGCAGAAAACCCGGCGACCTGTGCAATTCGAAATTACAGAAACAACGCGGGAAAGCGTGCAGGCGTGGCTGGAACATCGAGGTTGTGGCTTGAATGAGTATGTTTTTCCAAGCCGCCTAAGCGCCAAAGCTCACCTGAGCACAAGGCAATATGCCCGGCTTCTGGATCAATGGGTTCAGGCAGTGGGACTGATCCCCGGTGAATATGGAACTCATTCACTCCGCCGGACAAAGGTTGCCATGATTTACAAACGAACCGGTAACATCCGGGCCGTTCAGATTCTGCTGGGTCATTCAAAACTGGATAGTACGGTTCGATACCTTGGGGTGGACGTCGAGGACGCGCTGTCACTGTCAGAAGCCACGGATCTCTGAAATCGAATAGGTATCAGGAATTCTCTACCTCCTCCTTCTGTGTACATGATATGATGACACACAAGGAGGAGATCATGAGCGAGCATCTCTCAGATAATGCGCCAACCCCACAAAAAATTGGGGTTCGAGAGTTCCGGGGAAACCTGACAGCGTATCTGCGTCAGGTCAGACAGGGCCGTACGATCCTCGTGACGTCTCACGATCAGGTCGTCGCTGAACTGCGGCCGCCAGCGCCTTCCTATCGCCCCCGTCGTCAACCCGGCGCATTACGAGGGCGGATCAAAATGAGCGAAGATTTTGATCTGACACCACCGGACGTTCTTGAAAGCATGGATCGCGACCTGTGAAGGTTCTGCTTGATACGCATGCGTTGCTGTGGTGGCTTTCGGACTCCGACCGTCTGGGTGAGACTGCACGGGAAATCATCGCAGATCCGGTTCACGATATTCTGGTGAGTACCGTGTCTCTCTGGGAGATTGCGATCAAAATCCGTATCGGGAAGCTGGATGCGGATATGAACGATATTCTGGCAGCCATTCCTGAAGAAGGTTTCTCTCTATTACAAATACAGACCGAGCATCTACAGATCCTGATGTCTTTGCCTCTGCATCATCGTGATCCGTTTGACCATCTCCTGATAGCGCAGGCGCAAGCTGAACACGCCACATTCCTTTCGGAAGATGGGCAAATGGATCACTACCCCATCAAGAGAATACGCTGTTCATGAATGCAGAAACCGCAAGATCGGTCGAGCGGACTTTGCGGCCACATGCCTAGATACTGTCGCCACGATGGAGCCGACAGTGACGCAAGCATTCCAAACCTACTATGCCAGAATGAGGCGGGTGCTCGATCATATCGAATGTCATCTAGACGATCATCTGGACCTGGAAGCATTAAGTAAGGTCGCAGCGTTCTCGAAGTTCCATTTCCACCGGCAATTCACGGCGATCTTCGGACTGTCAGTTCATCGTTACATTCAACTGAGTCGAATGAAGCGCGCTTCGTTTCGGCTGGCCTATCGTGATGATCAGAGTGTCACGCAGATCGCTATGGATGCCGGTTACGACGCCCCGGATGCTTTTGCCCGCGCTTTTCGGCAACGGTTCGGGCAGTCGCCGTCATCGTTCCGGAAATGTCCTGACTGGAAGACCTGGCTTACTGCCTTCGGGCCTCTCATGAATGCGAGGAATAAGCTCATGCAACAGATTTTCAACACAAGTGATGTGACCATTCGAGAGGTGTCACCCATTCGGGTAGCGATCATGGAGCATCGTGGGCCTCCCGCCAACATCGGGACGACCATTCAACGGTTCATCAGATGGCGAAAAACGGTAGGGCTTGTGCCGCGCAGCAGCGAGACGTTCAACATATTCCGTTGCGACCCGCGGACCACAAACCCAAACGATTACAGACTGGATTTATGCGTTGGGACCGCGCGGGTCTTCGAAGCAGGCAATGAGGACATTGTGTCCAGCACCATTCCTGGCGGGAGGTGTGCCGTCTTGCGGGTCGTAGGTCATACCGATGATCTGGAAACTGCGGCTCTCTATCTCTACCGCGACTGGCTCCCGCAAAGCGGGGAGGAAGCCCGCGACTTCCCCCTCTACTGCCAGCGCATCGCATTCTTTCCAGAGGTGCCTGAACACGAGGCGGTTGCAGACCTATTTCTACCGCTTAAATAAAAGACTGGAATGGCCGCCTGCACCTTCCAGAATTAAGCAGGAGATAAGCCAGCTTATCGCGTAAAATCTCTGTCCGTTTAGTCCCTGAGGGAAGCGGACCTCTGCTTCCGCCTTCATCCGAGACATACGGGGATGACAGGTCACTTTCCACAAAGCAGACATTTGTAACTGAGGCGACTGCAGTGAGGCAGGTTTCGCAAGGCTGACACTGTATACCGTCGTTCGCTAATAATCCGTGCCCTAAGCCTTAATCAGCCTATATGCACGGCTAAATTATGCGACCAATGTCCTAATCCAGCTATTTCAAGCTCGAGATGTACCAGTATTCGACGTTCGACGAGATCTCCCAATATCGCGACCCG
>NZ_JACRVR010000071.1:0-4669 GCF_018811975.1 Acetobacter sp. P1H12_c
TAAATTTTGATTCAAAAGAAAATAGAAAAGATGAAAAAACATACTATTCAAGAGATGAAAATCATAAGAAATCAATTTCTGAACTTATAAACATTGCTTTTTTATTTGAAAGATCTATTGTTATTCACAAAAAAATACATGATTCAAAAATATTTATTGCAATTCCAGCACGATTTGACCTTTATATATACTATAGACTTTTATTTAAATCTTATATGTGCTATGAAAAAAGACAGTTAAACGTAGAGTTAATTCACATAAAAGCAGATAGGGAAGCGGACAATGTCCCAGTCTACGCAATTCGCTAACAACAATATCGACTTTAAGAAAATCATGTCTGACAAAGTCGAGAAAGCCATTCTTTCAGAAAAAGCCATGTCTCTAGCAACAAAAAAAACAGTTTATACTTTCACTGCTTCCTAAACTTCACATTCTGACTTCCTCGAACACGCATTCCCGGAAGCCAGAAACACTCTCTATCATGAGCAATGACGGTACCGTCATTGCTCATGATCCCACTCTCTGAGACTCGATCAGGCCACCATCGCCCGCCGCACTGCGTCGGGTTCACGCCACAAGACACGCAGAAGCGTCCGCACCGCCGGGTCAAGGCTCACACGGCCCTGTTCCCAGTTGCGCCATGTCGCCACCGGCACACCGGCCAGAGCGGCAATGTCTGTCTGGGTCAGCTTCAACTGGCGGCGCACGGTCGCAGGCGACGGATAGGCTGGCCCCGGCAGATCGCTTTGTGTCCCATCTTCGCGAGCCTGCTGGTCAATCTCTGCGGCCGTCGTCGCCTGAACGCGCGCCCGATCGACCCGGCCGCCACGCCGTTTGATGTCTGCCAATGTCAGTTTTGCCATTTGATCCACTCCTTCCGGTGCATCTTCCGGGCCGAGATGATGCGCAGACACGTCCCGCGCACCGTATAAACGACCATAAACGGGATCCCCTCGATCAAGCCTGCGGCCCGGATACGGGGTTCTCCGTACTCCTTGCGGTCGTCCGGTTTCTGAAGAACAGGCCCCAGAAAAATCTGGGCCGCATATTCGAAATCGAACCCCCGCTCTTCAAAGCAGGCATCGCTTTTCGCGTCGTCCCATTCAAACTCAATCTCAGGCCCTGTCATGCTCCTTTATATACGCTAATAGCGTAGTTTCGCAAGGTATGTCAGCCTGTGCCAATCGCTCATGCTAGACCCTAGGGCCCCCGTGCCGTTCGGAGAGACCCTACCATGCTTCTGACACCGCGCTGTTCTGACCCAACCCTCTCTGAAGCCGACCGGGAACGGATCACCAGCTATCTTCTGGCGTCTCTGTCTCCGGCGACCCGCGCCGCCTACGCCACCGACTGGCAGAGTTTTACGGTATGGTGTGCAGAACATGACGTGCTTGCCCTCCAGGCAACACCGGCTCAGATCGCCTCCTGGCTCTCCTCTCTGGCTGAGGCTGGCCGTAAGGCGTCTGGGATTGCCAGAGCACGCGCCGCCCTGTCGCATGCCTTTCAGGGACAGGAGCACAACCCAGTCAAAGCCCCCGGCGTAGAGCGTGTCATGGCCGGTATTCGCCGCACCCTTGGGACAGCCCCCACACGCAAGCAGGCTGCCACGGCTGAAATTGTGCGCGACATGCTGGCCCACTGCCCCTCCTCCCTGAGCGGTCAGAGAGATAAGGCGCTTCTGGCGCTCGGCTTTGCCGGAGCTTTGCGACGCAGCGAGCTGGTGGCGCTGACGACAGATGATCTGCTGTTTCAGGAACGCGGACTACTGGTCACCATACGGCGCAGCAAAACTGATCAGGACGGCAGCGGGCAGACCATCGGCATCCCAAATGGAAGGCGTCTCCGTCCGGTGGACGCTGTGCGCTCATGGCTTGCCGCATCCGGGATCACACAGGGACCGGTATTCCGCAGCATTACCCGGCACGGGCATCTCAGTACGCAGCCTCTCTCAGACCGGTCTGTCGCCACTATCGTCAAGACATACGCCCACGCTGCCGGATATGATTCGAGGGGGTTTTCCGGCCACTCCCTGCGCGCCGGATTTGTGACCTCTGGCGCACAGACGGGGCAAGACGCCCTTGCTCTGGCTCGTGTGACACGCCACAAAAATCTCTCTGTCCTGCAAACCTACGTCCGGGACGATGCCCCTTTCCTGAATCATCCCGGCGAGGCGTTCCTGTAAGAACCCGAAGGCGGATGGGAGCGCCCACCGTACGCGGCCTGCAAGCGGCTCCAGAACGCGGCACCATTCCCGAAAACGGCTCCCAGTCGCAGGGCAAGCTCCGGCGTAACCGGAGTTCTCTCAGCCAAAAGGTCTAAAAGGTCGGCCTCGGACAGAGCGAGACGGGCGGCAAGATCTGTCACGCTTTGTCCCATAGCCGGAAGCAGGTCTTCCCGCAGGAGCGCTCCCGGATGCGTTGGTGTTCGATCAGAGTGTCTGGCCATAACCTGTTCCTTCTTGCCTCTCCCTCTGTCTGACTTGTCTGACGCATCTGTCAGACATGACAGACATAACGCGGGCATGCTTCACTTCTGCCAGACAAGTCAGACAGAGGAGTCAGACATGACAGACGACCCTAAACCATGGTCTATCCGGGGCGTTCATCCCGAGGTGCGGAATGCCGCTCTGGCCGCCGCCAAAAGAGAGGGGGTCACGATTGGCGAGTGGTTAGACAGAGCCATTCGGTCTCACGTTAAAAATGGCAGAAACCCAACAGAAAACCTGTCAGACGCTCCTGTCAAACAGATGCCAGACTTGTCTGACGCAGAACGCCTCGTCAGCATGATTGCCCAGCTTTCGGAAGCCGGTGCACCGGTCCCGAAATCCGTCTCCAGCAAAGCCTATGCTCTGATCCGGGACAGCCTCAAAGGAGTGCAGCAACAACACAGGGCGGCCCTGCCCTCTCCTGAGCAGGATTGATGGATTTACCAGATTTTGAGGTCAGGCAGTCAAAGCGTACATCTTCTTTCTGAGGATGCACCGCAAGACAGGACACCGTTAAGCACTACAGGTGCGCATAAGGTTTATGTGAAGTAGTCACGCCGTTAGCGTGGGCCTACTTCACCTGTCCTGCCCAACTTTTACAAGATATTTTGACGCCATAAACGGTTATAGCCGAGCGTAAAACTCGGTTATTTTTTGCAAATCATGGTTATATTTTTTTGTCATTCTTGGTTATTTTTTAGCAGGGCTGATTTGGATCATCCAAAAAAATAGAGAGTGAAATTTTAGCCGCTAAAATTTTCTGAAAAATTTGATCCTCTCTTTTGCTCTGTCTGTCCCATTGGATAGACAAACCTTTCCCATTGCTCCCTGTTTCCTGAGCCTTTGGATCGTCTCGTTTGCTTGGTGTGAGAGGGAAGTATCAGGTCTTTCCCCTATATCCCGCCTCTTGAGGTGTCTGCCCGCTTTGCATACGGGTCAGAATCTCCAGCCACTCGTCTTTCGTATGCCGCGGATAGGGTTGATTTATATCTTTGGAATAGATTTCCGCTGTAAAAATGTCAGTCTGAAGAAAGCGCTGTTTCCTGCGGGCCAGAGCCTCTCGTAACTGCTGCGCATAGTGTCGGACTGCAACCTTGGCCTGCTCTAGTGGCTTCAGCACCAGTCGATACAGATTGGAGCCACTCACCATACGGCCCTGACGCTTCACCCGACGCCGGGTGCGCTCCACAAGACCAAGGAGGTAGGCTTTCTCAAGGCTGCGGATGACTGTGCGGGCTGAGCAACCTGCACGCGCGGCTATGGCTTCATGACTGGGAAAGAGACCATGCGGCCCCTCAAAAGAAGCAAGCGCCTGTAAGACCAGATGGGTCTTACCGGAAATCATCCGGCTCTGGGTAAGTGTCCAAAGTTGGGAGGAAAACGTCTGAGACAAAGCCGAGCCCTTTCTAAATTATGGGCGAGGCTTCCTTCTTTCCTGCGATATTAGGCTTGAAAGCCACTTAGGCTATGCCTACTATATCGCATCGGACGCTTGAGTGTGTTGTCGCACCTCTTGCATCAAGTCCACCTCGCCGGGAAGCGAGATTTTTTAAAGGGGATGCCTTGCAGGGCGTCCCCTTTTTCATACTACCTTGGCTATTTGCAATCATATTGTCTAGCAAGGATTATAACTACCATACCTACTATGCTGGTAGCTCCCTTGTTATCAGCACTATATTGCCCTCTTAGGTTGGTCGTGACAAATGTCTCACAACCAAAAACCAAAATTAGATTTGATAGACGCCACAGTTATGATTCAATTTAAAGATTTTCTAGTTTCTGAAGAAATTGATCAATATGAAGGTATATTTAAAATTACTTTTTACATGGGTGAATATGAATATTATATATATATAGAAGAGTCTAAGACTCCTGAAAAATTCGATCTTCCAGACGAATGTAGTAAAATAGAAAAAATTGATAAATTTTATTACTTAAATTTTGATTCAAAAGAAAATAGAAAAGATGAAAAAACATACTATTCAAGAGATGAAAATCATAAGAAATCAATTTCTGAACTTATAAACATTGCTTTTTTATTTGAAAGATCTATTGTTATTCACAAAAAAATACATGATTCAAAAATATTTATTGCAATTCCAGCACGATTTGACCTTTATATATACTATAGACTTTTATTTAAATCTTATATGTGCTATGAAAAAAGACAGTTAAACGTAGAGT
>NZ_JACRVR010000072.1:0-4477 GCF_018811975.1 Acetobacter sp. P1H12_c
CCCGCAAGACGGGCCGCTTCACCACGTGTCGCCCCGTCATAAATCGCGGCAAGCGCCAGAAGGCGCCGGGACTGGGCGGCATGTCTGCTTCCTCGGGCCTGACTGCGCACCCTCGCTGCGTCATAATCCTCGCGGAGTGCGACTGCCTTGCTCATCAGAGATACCTTCCTTCAACAATGGCATCCTGTGAATCACATTTTTAAACCAATGGGTACCCCATGAGTCACAGCCTCAACAAATTAGTATTAGCTCTCTCTATCCATGCCCCAGGCAGAACGTCTCCCACTGCCTCATCATCTCTTGCCTCTTGCTGAACAGATCGCCCCGCCTGTAAGCAGCTTCGACTTTATCTCCAATGGCATGAGCCAGCGCCATTTCCGCCACCTCACGTGAAAAGTCAGTCTCCTCCGCAGCCCAGTCGCGGAAACAGGATCGTAATCCATGAATGGTTACGTCCTTTGTGCCAGCTGCACGATGGAGCGCCTTGGAAAGGGCAACATCGCTGAGCGGCGATCCGATTTTGCCCCCAGGGAAAACCAGACCACCTGTTGAAGCGGGCGATTTCAGTATCTTCATCCGCCGGAGCACATCAAGGGCACTGGCCGTCAACGGCACGCGATGCTCGCGCTTCGCTTTCATGCGCTCGGCCGGAACCACCCAGATTTGCTTCCCGAAGTCGATTTCAGACCACAGGGCATGACGCACCTCACCGGACCGGGCAGCCGTCAGGCAGAGGAAGCGGGCGGCGAGAGCGGCAGAGCCATCCTGTCGACCAAGCTGTGTAAACACAGCCGGCAGGTCACGATAGGGAATGGCCGCATGATGAACAACCTTGGCCACGGCCGTGGGTTTCGGGAGAATATTGGCCAGATGACCGCGCCATCGGGCCGGGTTGTCGCCTTCACGCCAATGATGGCTGTGAGCGTAGTCAAGAATGCGCTCGATCCGCCCACGAATACGGCTGGCTGTTTCAGTGGTAGTTTCCCAAATGGGGCGCAGCACGGACAGCACGTCTTCTGTCTGGACCTGGCCGATCGGGCGGCTCCCCATAAGGGGATAAACATGTCGACCGAGAGAACTGCGCCATATCGGCGCGGAACGCGGGTCTTTCCAGGCGGGTGTCTGTTCCGTGATGTAATGCTCTGCGACTTCCTCGAAGGTCCGTTCCCTGACGGCGCTACGCCTCTTTCTTGCCTGCTCCTCCAGAGGATCGATTCCCTCCAGCAGCAGACGTCTGGCATCGGTTGCCTTGGCACGCGCTTCGGAGAGCGATACATCACGAGCAGGTCCTAATCCCATTTCCCGGCGCTTGCCGGTCAGGGGGCTCTTGAAGCGAAATGTCCAGGCGCGTGTCTCGCCCCGGATCGTGATCCACAGATTTCCGCCATCACCATGGACTCCATCTTTCAGGCTGGCGATCTTGCGCACGGTCAATTGGTTCGGCGGAAGCTTGCTCATGGATTTTCAGTCCCATCTTAGATCCCATCTTATATCATGCGGTTTCGTGTGTCCATGTGCGTCGGCGTGCCTCGTCAATCCGAACTAATAGATTGTTTTTTAGGGTGAAATGCGCTCTAAGGTGTTTTTACGCGCCTTCAAATTGGCGGACATCCCCTCCGCCAATCACTCTTACAATCCAGTTTCAACTTGCACCGTAAATGGCGGATTTCTGCGGATATCCTCTCATTTCGTGTTGCATCCCGACTCATCAAATTGCACTCTATCCCACAGCACGCGTGGTATGGAGTGTGGGAATAGATGGACCGGTTATCAGCGACCTCTGTGAAAGCCACCAAAGAGCCTGGATGCTACGGAGATGGCGATGGGCTCTATCTTGTTGTAACCCCCTCGGGGAGCAAATCCTGGGTTTGCAGGGTTCAGAAAAACGGTAAGCGACGCGATATCGGCTTAGGCAGTGTCAAGAAGGTGCCCTTAAGCTGGGCCTCTCTGGAGAAGTCGATCAGGAGGCGTTTACACGCCTCCTGCACGGACAGATTGCCGAAGATCAGCGTCTGGGTACACATCGCGATGGAGAATGGAGCCATCGCCCTGGATGGGATCTGACCTTCAGCGCGCCAAAATCCGTATCCGTTATGGCGGAAGTTGCGGGCGATCGTCGTCTCATTGACGCTCATGAGGCGGCAATGCAGCGCACTCTTGCCCTCGCAGAGCAGCACATGGCGGCAACCCGCATCCGGGAAGATGGAGACGATCAGCCTGGAGCGCGCACGAGACCGCCATCTCTCTCATGCTTATGTGTCCACCGCTTTTGCGGCTCAGGGGCGCACAGCGGATCGGGTGTTTGCTAATGCGGAGAGCTCGGCCACGTATCTTTTGGAGCAGAAGAGCTTCTATGTGGCCCTCTCACGGGCCAAGGCAGAGAGCGTGCTCTACACGGATAACCGATTTGAAATGCAGGTCGGACTTCAGGAGCGGGCAGGAATAGGGACTCTCGCAGTTAATAAACTCGAAGATAAAATTCAGGGCGGTAAAGTCCGATATAGCGACAAGGTCCAGAAAATAAGCCTCGCCATGTGAAAATTTTTCTGATGGTGGACATAATGGGTTTTCAAAAGGCTTAGCCAATGACTCAGGCTCTGGATATGGACGAGATAACAACGAGGCCGTCTAGCTGGAACTATACGTAAAACGAAACACTTCTTCCTCTGATTTGACAGAAGAGAAGTGGGAATGCCTTTCGACGTCCTTAGTAAGCGGCAGCTAGCCTTTTAATGAGTGGTACGGTAGCATAACCCCTAAATTTTGCTCGTAGAAAGTGTCGATAGCATGGAAATCATCAAGGGCTCAGCCAAGAAGCCGGTATCTACCGATCGGTTGGTAGAGATTTTTGAGAAGCATTTTTCTGACGAGCAAGGTGTTCTCTATGTTGGCTATCCCGTCTTATCCACACCAGACGATGCTGTATCAATCGATGCTCTCCTTATCTCCAAACGACATGGTGTAATTGCTTTCCATCTGATCGAAGGCAAGGAAGCAGGGTCATTTGGAGACGTACAGGACGACATTGGAAGTCTGCTTGAGACCAAACTCAAAGCTCACAAAGCTCTGCGAAAAGGAAGAAATCTTCTTGCTGAGCCATATACAATCACTTATGCGCCAGCAATAAAACATCTTCCTGATGATGAAGATCATATTATTGCTAACGACTTAAATTTAATAGAAGAGATAAAGAAAGTAGACTGGGAAAATCCATCTCTTTATGAGTCTGTCCTTTCTGTTATTCAGTCTATTTCTACCATTAGAAGAAATAGACGGCGCAGAATAAACAAAAAATCAGATTCCCATGGCGCTGCACTTCAGGCATTAGAGGATTCAATTGCGAATCTTGATTCTAGGCAAAGCAAAGCAGTAATTGAAACAGTTAAAGGCGTTCAGAGAATACGAGGGCTAGCTGGTTCTGGAAAAACTATTGTTTTAGCATTGAAGGCAGCTTATCTACACACTCAAAATCCCGACTGGAAAATTGCGGTAACCTTTAATACACGCTCATTAAAAGAACAGTTTATTCGTCTCATAGAAACTTTTGTTCTAGAACAAACTGGAGAACCACCTAACGCTAATTTAAAGGTAATAAATGCTTGGGGTGCGCCAGGAGGAGAAAGTAGATCTGGTATTTATTATAATTTTTGCTTAGAAAATGGTGTTGAATACATTGATTTTCAGGCGGCAAAAAATAAATACGGATATGATAAGGCATTCTCTGGAGCTGTTACTTCAGCACTATCGTCTACAAAAAATTGCAAACAGCTTTATGATGCAATTTTGATTGATGAAGCTCAAGATTTCGATGCTTCATTTTTGAAGCTTTGCTACCATTCGTTAGGCGCTGATAAGCGTCTTGTATATGCATATGACGAGCTTCAGTCACTTACAGATGCTAGCTTACCTTCCCCGGAAGAAATTTTCGGAAAAGATAAGAAAGGGCAGCCTCTAGTAAAGTTTGACGGATCTGTCGAAAGCCAAGATATCATTCTTGAGAAATGCTATCGTAACTCCAGGCCTGTCTTGGCATCCGCTCATGCGCTTGGTTTCGGCATATACCGTACTCCAGACCCCAAAACTAACACCGGCCTTACCCAAATGTTTGATAGGGCGGAACTTTGGATAGATGTCGGATATCAGGTTACGTCTGGAAACCTTGCGGATAACCAAGAGGTCACTTTAGCCCGTACACCTGAAGCGAGCCCAGCCTTTCTAGAAAATCCATCTACGGCGTGTCGTCAGTTAAGCAGGATGATGATTGAGGCGAACTGCACGGCTGCGAGGAAGGTCGATTTCAGTTTATCGTATCGGGTTGCGATAGCGCGAAACTGCTTTAGTTTATTGAAGAACCTCTCAATCAGGTTCCGTTCGCGGTAGAGAGAAAAATCGGTTTTCCGTCGTGTCGTTCTGTTGCGTTTTGGCGGGATGACCGGGGTAATCCCGCGTTGTATCAGCCGATCGATCAACCTGTCCG
>NZ_JACRVR010000073.1:0-3987 GCF_018811975.1 Acetobacter sp. P1H12_c
TGACGACGGGGCGTCCGCTCGCCGCTCTCACGTTCCCGACGCAACCAGCGGATCGCCGTCGAAATCCCAACACCAAACCGCGCCGCAATCGAGCGGGCCGATGCTCCCGCAGCTCCAGCCTCCAGAACCCGCTTCCGAAGATCATCACTCAATGCTCGTGCCATCACCCTCTCCATCAGGAAAAACGGTGAATCACAAGACGCCTTCACTGTCACCTCTCGATTCAGGATTCAGTGGAACTGCTCTAACACAGGCGAGCATTACCGGAACTGCCCCGACCGATCTGCCAACTAGTGGCTTCCATACCAACGCTCTTGCACTCCTCGCCCTGCTGATTGTCGGGGGGATACTGATGCGCGGTGTGCGGGAATCCGCCCGTGCGAATGCCGTGCTGGTTGTCGTAAAAATAAGTGTATTGCTGACATTTTTGCTGATCGGCGCGCGCCATGTCCAGCCTGCTCTCTGGCACCCCTTTCTGCCTCCGTCGGAAGGGCCGTTTCGCTATGGTGCATCCGGCTTTTTGCGGGCAGCGTCCGTCGTCGTCTTCGCTTATCTCGGGTTCGATACCGTCGCCACCGCAGCCGCAGAAGCACGCAAACCCGCCCGTGACCTCCCGATCGGGCTGATCGGCACACTGACTGTCAGTGCGTTACTCTACGCGCTGGTTTCTCTTGTGCTGACAGGCCTCGTGCCGTTTCGCACACTGAATGTGCCAGATCCGGTCGCCTTCGCCATGGCGCATGTTGGCTATCCCGGTATCGGAATGCTGCTGCGGGTCGGCGCGCTAGCCGGGCTCGCCTCTGTCATGCTGGCTAATACCTATGGCCATTCGCGCATTTGCTTTGCCATGGCCCGCGATGGGCTTCTGCCCAACTGGTTCACCCGGCTGCACCCCCGCCACGGTACACCAGGACACGGCATTGCGCTGACAGCCGGTGCGGCAGGCCTGCTGGCAGCCCTCTTCCCGATTGGCATTCTAGCTGATCTGGTCAGCATCGGCACAATGGTTGCCTTCGCCGGTGTTGCACTCAGCGTCATGCGTATGCGGGTCACCGCACCTGACATGGTCCGGCCCTTCCGCCTGCCTCTGGGCGGTGTGCGTGTCGGCGGATTATGGCTCGGCATCATACCCGTCTGCGCCTTATTCTTATCCCTTACAACAATTGGCGTCGTCATTGCCGGACTCTGGCAGCAAGCGCGGATGGGGCACCCTGCAGCCGCCATTTTCCTGCTTCTTTACGTTACAGCAGGATGTGTGCTGAGCGTTATCCGGGCGCGCATAGTGAATAAGAGCAGCCCAAAACAAGACCTGATAGCACCCGAAGAAAGTATTTCATGAGCAAGATTGATCCAGAAATCGCAGCCTTTCGCCGTCATATGGCTGATATGAGCCAGGATTTTCCTCCTTTTGAAACCCTGCCACCAGAGACCGCACGTCGTCTTGCTGCTCGGGGCCGCGCCACTCTGCCCAATCTGCCAACCCCCGACGTCATCATGAGCGAAGGCAAGATGGAGAGTGTCTCACCACCCATGAAATATCGGATCTATCGTCCTGCCGGCAAAATCACGGGCGTGCTCTTTTATCTACATGGCGGTGGATGGACGATTTTTGGCGTCGATACGCATGACCGCCTGACACGAGCCTATGCCGATCAGGGAAACCTGCTGGTCATCGCGCTTGATTATGCGCTCGCACCAGAACATGTCTTCCCGACCGCGCTCCATCAAATTACCACTGCAATCAGCACGCTTGCCAAAGATCTTGCTGGAGACATTGGACCTCTGCCCCTCTTCCTCGGTGGGGATTCAGCAGGGGCCAACCTTAGTCTTGCTACAGCACTTGCCCTGAGAGACACGCGTGCTCTGAAGCTAAACGGCCTGCTGCTCAGCTACGGCGTCTATGATTCTCGTTGTGAGAATGCCTCCTTCGATGCCTATAGCGGCCCCGAATACATGCTGACCCGTGATGAAATGGTGTTTTTCTGGAAACGCTATATCCCAGAGGCATCTTCCCGCACACACCCTCAGGCACATCTGCTCGCGGCAGACCTCCATGCCCTGCCGCCATGTTTTCTGACAATTGCAGAATGTGACGTGCTTTCTGATGAAAGTCACGCCATTGCCCATCAGCTACAAGAACACGGCAATGATGTGAAAGCACGTGTTTACAAAGGTGCCACGCATTCTTTTCTCGAAGCCCTTGACATGGCGGCTCTGGCCCGGACAGCAATCAGGGACCAACTGGAGTGGATTGCGTCAAACTCCTAGATATCGCAAAGGTACTTGCTCACCTGAGCGTATCCGTTATCTGACGCCCCCAAGACGATCGCTCCTGCGAATTACGTTCCGCGCGTGAGGGCCCATGACCATAATGTGCTTGCGGACGTCGGGTAACGCTCTTTGCAAGACATTAGCATAGATCAGCAAGATTCCAGATCTGAACATCTGGCGGTAAAGTCACGAAACCTCCACTGACTGACGATCTATCAACTTCTGCGCAATGCCGGTAAGGGTTGCCCGCCTCGAAGCCTGTGAGAAAAGGGGCGCTCCGATCATAAGTTCGTCCGGTTGATGCTGTTTTATAAAAGCGGAAATTTCTTCGACCACGACATCTGCCGTTCCTGTAAACGTATAACGCAGCGTTCGGTCAATAAGAGCCTGCTCCTGTTCGTTCCAGGAAACGGCGCGAGGTGCTGGAAATTGCGTTGGACGCCCCCGGCGTAACGCAACAAAATGCTGCTCCAGAGAAGTCGCTGCATGCTGCGCCTCGGCGGGTGTTTCTCCAATAATCGCATTGACGGCCAGCATGGCGTAAGGCTTCTGAAGACGTTCTGACGGTTCAAAACGCTGACGATAAAGGGCCAGAGCCTCTTCCATCAGCTCCGGTGCAAAATGACTGGCAAACGCAAACGGCAGGCCCATGATTGCGGCCAGATGCGCGGAAAACAGGGAAGAACCGAGCAGCCAGACGGGCACATCCAGCCCGGCTCCCGGCACAGCAAAAACCGTCTGACCCGGTTGGGGCTTCTCAAAATAATGCAGCAGTTCCGCAACATCCTGAGGGAAACGATCGGCAGAGCCGGGATCACGCCTCAGTGCCCGCATAGTCGCCTGATCGGAGCCTGGGGCCCGCCCCAATCCAAGATCGATCCGTCCGGGATAGAGAGAGTCCAGTGTCCCGAACGCTTCGGCCACGGCAAGTGGTGCGTGATTAGGCAGCATGATGCCACCTGCCCCCACCCGAATAGTTTTCGTCGCTCCAGCAATATATCCAATTGCCACAGCGGTCGCGGCGGAAGCAATGCCGGGCATCGCATGATGTTCCGCGAGCCAGAAGCGACGGAACCCTAAACCCTCTGCATGCAAAGCAAGGTCCGCGCTGCGGTGCAGTGCATCTGCGGCGGCACTGCCTTCATTGATGAAGGCCAGATCGAGAATTGAAAGCGGAATCATGCAGGCCCCTCCCTGTTTGCCAGGTTACTTATGTGGGGTCGATATCGCGTCACACCAGAGGACTGAGCAAAGCGTAGACAATTGCAGAGATACGGCTCCGGATTACACCGGCTCTACCGGTTCCCTTATTCATTTCTATTCTATTTTGGATAAGAATTTGAGCTGGCATTTCTACTCTGGAAGAGTGTGATGGATTTTATGGGTTTGGCAGGGAAGGATTAAGTGCAACGCAAAAACCCCGCCTGAGGAAGGCGGGTTGGATGTAGTGATTACAATTTAGTGGTAATTTTGGTTGCGGGGGCAGGATTTGAACCTGCGGCCTTCAGGTTATGAGCCTGACGAGCTACCGGGCTGCTCCACCCCGCGGTGGTGTTTTGTTGGGTAGACTGGAAGACCTGGCGGCGACCGACTTTCCCACGACTTAAGCCGCAGTATCATAGGCGCTGGGGGGTTTCACGGCCGAGTTCGGGATGGGATCGGGTGGATCACTCCCCGCCATGGCCACCAGGTCATCCAGTCCACCCTGAGTGGGGT
>NZ_JACRVR010000074.1:0-3867 GCF_018811975.1 Acetobacter sp. P1H12_c
TTCATCTTCCAAGGCCTTCAGTCGTTTGGCCTCAGATACCTCAAGGCCACCATAGCGGGTCTTCCATTTGTAAAACGTCGCATCACTGATCCCGTGTTTGCGGCAAAGATCAGAGACCTTGAGCCCAGCCTCCTGTTCCTTCAGCACCCCTATGATCTGCTCTTCCGTAAAACGACTGCGTTTCATTCGTCCGTATCCTTCTCGATCGGACTCTACTTTTAAATGGTTACATTTTCGGGGGGCACGTCAATGCCGCGACCTATCAGGATTTCGTCCTCGAGATCATTCGCCGCTCCGACAAGGAGCCGGGCTTCAAGGTGTTGCCCCGGCGCTGGGTCGTCGAGCGCACTTTCGGTTGGATGATCCGCTGGAAGCGTCTCGTTCGGGATTACGAGCAGAGGATCGACGTCTCGGAGGCAATGATCCATGTCGCTCTCGGTAGCATCATGCTCCGCAGAATTGTCCATCCATGACCATTCTCAAACGGACTCTTAGAGCATTTTCTGCGCTGCATGAATCGCTGCGAATTCCCAAAGTTATTGTGATCTGATTCAAGATGACAGCCGGAATGGGGGCAGTTGTGGATGTCATCACGCACATTGTTTTGGATCTTCGCGAACGTGTTGTTGCGGCTGTATCGAGTTGTGTGCCGGGTCGTAAGGTTGCTGAACGGTTTGGCGTCAGTCCGGCGAGTACTGTTCGTTGGTGCGCTCTTGCCGACTGAATTGCCCCGGGTCGTTCTGTCTCCACAAAACCCGGGGCAATTCAGTCTCTGCATTATCATCTGGGAATCATTGTTGAGTTTTAAAAACGTTAATATTTAGATAACATTTTAGAAATTGATTCTTTAGTGATGTTTGAGAGTTAAAATACAGCTTTTATGCTTCCAGATGATTTAGATCAATTTCATAAGCCAAATAGTTTGCTAAAAAAAAACTCTTAGGATAATCTTTGGACGGTTATTCAATATGCAAAAGGATAAGAAATAATGTCTACTATAATTAACGATGGACAAAAAATTTCCAATGTAACTGTTGATAATTATCAGGAAGTAATTTCTTCAGGTGGCATAGGAGAATTTCAGACAGTTCAGAACGATGGGGAAATAGTAATAAGAAATGGTGGTATTCTCATTGAAACAGATGGAAAAAGTAATTGGATTACACAGACCGAAGGAAAAATTGTTGTTGAAAGTGGTGGTTTATTATCAGGAGGACATGTCCAGTCAGGTGGAACTTATTTTGTAAGTGCTGGTGGTATTACTACAAGTGTTTCTATTGGTGATGGTGGAATATACCAGGGTGCCTCAGGAGCAATTCTTAATGGGGTCAGCAAAATTCGGTCGGGAGGTACTCTCAGTGGTGGTACTGTAACTGATTATGCAGCCCTAGTCGTTAGTGCTGGAGGTAGTTCAATTGATACCACTATTGCTAGTGCTGGCGGCCTTGGAGTTGCCGGTATAGCAAAAAACACTATTGTTCAATCTGGTGGGGTAATCGAAGTAACGTCTGGTGGGCTTGCTGATGCATCAAATATACAAGGTGGAGGTAAATTAGATGTAGACAGCAATGGAAGTATAAACAATGTTGTTGTGAGTTCTGGTGGACTTATAAGTGCGGCATCAGATGCCAAAATATCTGGTGTTAATATAATTCAATCAGGATCTATACTTAGTGGTGGTAATGTAACGGCATATGCTGCTGTTTCTATTAGTAGCGGAGGAACATCTTTTAATACTATTATTGGGAGTAATGGTGGGATTGGATTGGCTGGAACAGCTTCTGGTACACTTATTAACTCAGGGGGTGTATTGGAAATCACTTCAGGAGGAATTGCTAATAATAGTAATGTTTTAAATGGTGGTGTTATTTATGCAGATTCAAATAGTACTATAGGGTCAACAACAGTTTCTAGTGGTGGGTTGGTTTCCGCAGCAAGTACAGCAATAATTTCAGGAATTATCACAATCTTGGATGGTGGCTCTGCTAGCATTTGGAACAATGCTGGTGGTACGATTGATCTCACAGGTAATACTAATAACGGACTTACTATTTCTGGTCTGGAAAGCGGTGGGACCGTTAGCACTGTGATCAGTGGTTGGAGTGGTAGCCAGCCTGGGAATTCTGATAGCATTGATCTGCCTGGGGTTTCGGCAGATGGAGCATCTTATGCTTATCCCTCAGATGATCAGGTTGTGGTTACACTAGAAAATGGTAACACCATTACTCTGAATATTCCTGGTGTAAAAAATACCGGTTTTGTCCTCTCCGATGATGGCCATGGTGGTGCATCTGCCGAAGTTTGTTTTCTTTCGGGTAGCCAGATTCAAACACCATCTGGTAAGACCTTAGTAGAGGACTTGGCTATCGGAGATGAAATTGTTGCTTACGTCGATGATACTGAGGTTATCCGCCGCGTGATCTGGGTTGGACAGGCACACTGCACAGTTCGTCCATATCTTCCTATAGATCAAGCGGGATATCCTGTGCGTATCCTTAAGAATGCCATTTCTGACGGTGTTCCTTTCAAGGACATGTTAATCACAGCAGAGCATTGTCTATTGTTTAATGGTAAGTTTGTTCCAGCCCGCATGCTTGTAAACGGGCGTTCAATCTTTTTCGATAAATCCATCACATCGTATAATTACTATCATGTTGAAACCGAAAAACATTCGATTATCATAGCTGATGGTATGCTCACGGAGAGCTACCTTGATACTGGAAACCGTAGAACCTTCACCCAAAAAGGTAATGTTACATCTATCGGCAGTAATCGTAACATGACTTGGGATGATGCCGCTGCCCCTTTGACAGTATCTCGGGAAATCGTCGAGCCGTTATTCCGTCAGATCAATGCACGTGCTAATAAAGCTGGCTTCGCAATGTATAGTGAAGCTAGATTGATGACGTATGAAAGTGATTTACACTTGCTCACAGATAAAGGTTCTGTCATTCGTCCGGCGCGGCAGAACAACGGACGGATTATGTTTATGATCCCATCAAATATTCAGTCTGTTCATATTATCTCCAATGCCAGTCGTCCATGTGATGTAATTGGACCATTCGTTGATGACCGTCGTCTGCTCGGTGTTTTAATTGGTAAAATTACAATATTTGAAAAAAATAAAAATAGAAATATTACCGAACACTTGCGCAATTCAAAGCTTTCAGGTTGGAATGCTATGGAAGAAGAAACAATGCGTTGGACCGATGGGAATGCATTTCTTCCTCTGGGGAAGCGCCTTCCGGGGGCCCTTGCTTTGATGACCATCGATATCAAAGCTGCAGGTCCTTATATTCTTGATGAGACGATAATTGAGCAGCAGACCTTACAAGCTTGATATTTCATTAACAGTCCTCTTTTTTATCTGCTTGTAAAACGGTTTTTATGTCTTATGACGACAAGGGCCTCGGGGGTATGCTCTTGAGGCCCTTGTGTAGCGACCTAGAGGGTTCCAAAAAGGAACCCTCATTTCTCCGTCTTATTTTGGTGACTTGTCACGGAAATTCTGAGCTATGTTTTCACTGAAAAACCATTCTTACACCTGGAGGGATCGAAGAACCCTTGATTGATACGCTTGGCTGGTGATTTCAGGTTTTTGGCGATTTGATTGACTATTTTTGGGTTGGTTTTCGATCTGCGTTTTGAGCAGATCGAGTGCTGCCCCCGCTGGATTGCTATGCATTCGCGCTGATCCGCTCCAGGAAGAGGAAGCGGCGCATATTATAGACGATATTGGCCAGGCCGATCCTCATGGTGGCCCGGGTGATACCGACAGTTCGGACGAACAGACCCATTTGCGATTTCTGGTCAGCAAAGACATGCTCGACGCGGGATCGGATCACGGACTTTCCTGCATTGGACCGC
>NZ_JACRVR010000075.1:0-3826 GCF_018811975.1 Acetobacter sp. P1H12_c
GGGCGATGGCGGGTGAGTTGCTGGCCGTGGCGGGCGGCAGCGGGCGGGGGCGGCGGTTTTCATCCAGCGCGACAAAGGKGAAATCCCCTTCCGTCACCTTGGAGGTCAGGTGCGTGTGGCGCGCGCGCCGCCATGTCTGCACATGGATGGTGAGCGAGGTCCGGCCTTCCCGCGTGATGTTGGTGTAAATGCTGACTTCATCCCCCACCACCACGGGTTCCAGAAAAACAACGCCGTTAATGGCGACGGTTGCGGCGCGCCCGTTGGCCCGGAAGGCCGCCGTGGTGCCCGCGGCAAGATCCATCTGTGAGATGATCCACCCGCCGAACACGTCCCCGGCGGGGTTGGTATCGGTCGGCATGGCGATAACGCGGATGGTGGGCACACCGTCTGGCAGATGGGAGGCAGAAGCAGCAGGCATAATATCAGGACCCTTTATCAGGAAGGAAGGCGAGGGTTAACGGAAGGGTGGTTCATCAAAACCACGCAGCTTGCGGGAATGCAGCCGGGTGACACCCTGCTGCCGCAGCAGACGCATGGTTTCAATACCGACCATCAGATGCTGGCTGACCCGCTCACGATAGAACGCATTGGCCATGCCGCGCAGCTTCAGTTCTCCGTGAAGGGGTTTGTCCGACACACAGAGCAGCGTGCCGTAGGGCACCCGGAAGCGGAAGCCATTGGCCGCGATTGTGGCGGATTCCATATCCACAGCAATGGCGCGGCTCATGTTGATCTGGGTGAAGAGATGCGCCAGACGCAATTCCCAGTCCCGGTTATCGGTGGTCATGACGGTGCCGGTGCGCAGGCGCGTCTTGATGGCGGAGTCGTGCAGGCCCGTCACCAGAGCGGTGGCCTCCTGCATGGCCACCTGCACCTCGGCAATCGGCGGGACGGGCACCCATGTTGGCAGGTCGGCGTCCAGAACGTGATCATCCCGCACATAGCCGTGGGCCAGAACGTAATCCCCCAGCATCTGGGAGCGGCGCAGGCCCGCGCAGTGGCCCACCATCAGCCAGCAGTGCGGGCGCAGCACGGCCAGATGGTCCGTCATGGTTTTGGCGTTGGCGGGGCCGACGCCGATATTGATCAGCGTAATGCCATCCCCATCCGGGCGGCACAGATGGTAGGCGGGCATCTGCGGCAGGCTGCCAGCCGGGGCTTCGGGCGGGGTGCTGCCGGGGCCGGTGTAAATCTGGTCTCCGGGTTCAATAAACGCCGTGTAATCGCCCCCCGCATCAACCTGTGCGCGGGCATAGGCCCGGAAGGTCTCCACGTACCGCTGGTAATTGGTGAGCAGGATAAACCGCTGGAACGCACCGGGAGTGGTGCCCGTGTAATGATGCAGGCGCGCGAGTGAGTAATCCGTGCGTTCCGCTGTAAACAGGGCCAGCGGGCGTGGTCTGCTGGCGTCGGGCAGAAGCTCACAGTTGGCGATGCTATCATCCGTGGCGTGCAGGTTGGGCAGCGCGAACTGTTCCTGCAACAGGAGCAGGTCTGCTTCTGTCAGGCCTGTTGCGGCCTCTTCCATCACATAAGGCAGCGGAATGGGGTGGCGGGACCGGCCGACCAGCACCGGCTGGCCGTAATGGTGCAGCAGCGGGGTAATCTGCTCCCGCAGATACTCCCGGAACAGCGCCGGGCGGGTGATGGTGGTGCTGTAAAAACCGGGGTCCAGAATGACGTCAAACGGTGGGCGGCCCTCAAGCGGTGTGCCGGGGGGCAGTTCCAGCGCCAGACAGGGGTAGGTTGCCTCACCCGGCGGGCAACCTTGCCGCGCCTTAAAGGCGGCATGCAGGCGCTCCACGCTCTGCGCATACAGGCTGCACAGATGGTCAATCGCGGCGTCTGCGGAGGTGAAAGCCTTGAAGTCCGTCCCGGCGGCATCGCGCAGGGCGGTCATGTCGGGGTGTGGTAACGTCATGCGCTCACCATAGCGCGATAACGGGGGGACCGCGCAACCGTGCCGCGCCCGGCGGTGATGCGAGCCAGCGGTTTTCTGCCCCGCGCGACATATCTGCGCACGGAAAAGTGCGCTATAGCCCCCCGACTGCTGACAGAGGAGGCCAGAGACGCGCGATGATCGCCATCACCCCGGAACAGACCGCCATTCTGGAAAAAGCCCCTACCTCCAGCTTCCGGGTGATTGCCGGGGCCGGGTGCGGCAAAACCTCCACGCTGGAACTGTTCAGCAAAACATGGACGCGCCACCGGGGGCTGTATCTGGCCTTTAACACCGCCATTGCCAAAGAGGCCCGCGCCCGTTTTTCAACCCAGATTGAAGCCCGCACGGCCAATAGCTACGCCTATCGCAGCCTGAATATCGGGCAACTGGGCCGCAAAGTGCAGGGGCGCTATGTGGCGCGGGACCTCTGGCGGCTGGAAAAACTGCTGGGCAGCAAGGCAGGCGGTGCGCCGGACGTGGTGCTGAAAACGCTGAGTAATTTTCTGATCAGCGAAGGTTCCAAAATTACGGCGGTGCATTGCCCGGAACCGGAGAGCGGGCGGAACAGGGATATCCGCCAGTTTGTGGCGCAGGCCTATAAATATCTGGTGGCGTTTGAAAAACATGATTTCCCGATCACGCATGATCTCTATTTGAAAAAATTCGAGCGTGAGCAGAAAATTACCGGCTATGACTATATTATGGTGGATGAAGCGCAGGACCTGAACCCGGTGCTGATTTCCATCCTGAAAAAATCCGGCCTGCCGATTGTGGCGGTGGGGGACCCGAACCAGTCCATTTACGCTTTCCGTGGGGCTGTGGATGCCATCAGCGCGCTGGACGGCCCCTGCCTGCCGCTGACGCAGAGCTGGCGCTTTGGTGAGCCGGTGGCGCGGATGGCCAACGCCATTCTTGCGCACCATTCCCGCAAACCGGCGCATCGCCTGCACGGGAACCCGGCTGTTAAAAGCCGTGTGCAGTTGCACCGGAAAGGTATTAAGCCCGAGCACAGCACGCTGGTTCTGGCCCGCACCAACGCCCGGCTGTTTGAAGGGCTGGCGGACAGCACCCGGCCTTTCCATGTGCTGGGCGGGGTGAATGACATGGTGCAGGAAATTCTGGCGGCCTATAACCTGTATCAGCGCCAGTTCCAGCCCTCGCTCAAGCCGGAAGGGGCGGCTCTGGAATATGCCTCATGGCGGGATCTGGAAAATGCGGCGGAAGGGCGGGATGCGGACCCGGTGGCCAAACGGCTGTTTGGCATTGTGGAAAAACATAAGGATACACTGGATAAAAAGATAAAGACCATCCAGACGCTCTACCGTGAGAGTGCTGATGATGTCAGTCTGGTGTGCTCTACCGCGCATAAGGCCAAGGGGCGGGAGTTTGATGCCGTCATTATGCTGGATGATTTTCTCTCCCCCGAGGAATGGAGCAGGCGGCGCACGCAGTTTCAGGACCGCGCCAGAAAGACGGAGCAGGAACACGGCCCGCTCTCCCCGCGCCTGAAAGCCCGGCTGAAGCGCGATCTGGATAATTGTGATCAGGAAATCAACCTGCTCTATGTGGCCTGCACCCGCGCCCGGCTGACACTTTCCCTGCCGGAGGGATTGTTTGAGTTCTGGAAGACCGTCTAGCAGCCTGTCGGGTTGGGTATTTTGTGGCTGATAACGCCGAGGCTGAGCCAGCTTATGCTACGTGAAGCCGTGCCATTCTTTTGCAGTTGTATGCGAGAGCGACGAGTGTCCATTCGGTCGTGACTTTTGCAAGGCTGCGCAGACTGAATCTTCTGAAGCCCATGATGCTTTTGATAATGCCAAAGATCGGTTCAACGGTCTGTTTTCGTAGTCTGTAAACATCTCCGGCATCCGTGGTTTCCAG
>NZ_JACRVR010000076.1:0-3516 GCF_018811975.1 Acetobacter sp. P1H12_c
AATGGGCCGAGACTTCAACCATTGGAAAACTGTCATTCGCTAGGTCTACAGCTAGTGATGCAGATATAAAAAAACGTTCCAATACTCTCTTTAGAGAAGCAATAGAGCAATATTCAGGACAGTATCGAAACGCAGAAAAGGCGATTGAAAAAGCTGTGTCAGAAAGGAATGATGCACAAAAGAAAGCAATTAGTGCGGAGAGACAAAATTCTCACCTTGTCAGTAGAAATGCCGAATTAGAGAGTAAGATCATAACTGCTGATGACGCATTATCGCGCATAGACGCTGCGCTGGCAGAAAATGTTATGAACTTGCATGAGGAAGCATCTGAGAGTGGCTTAGAAACTGACTATCAAAAGCTTTCTGGTGCATGTTTGGCAGTTGTAGATATTAGTAAAGTTCAGAAGCTGGAACTCGCTCTGTTGCAAGTATCTAGCGTTGTGAAAGATGTTTCAAGACGTGTTCCTGAGATGTTTAAGAAGACGTTTTCATGGGCTATTGAGAAAGTTTACAGACATCATTCCATGGCCAGTCCCGGACCTGAAGGCCCATGACTGGCGGGGCAGTCCCACCCCGCGCCAGCGCGTGGTGATGACTGGGAGCACTTGTTTTCTGGAAAATATGGTATGATGATTGCCAGAAGGTCGGGCATGTGGTTGTGCCGGGCCGTTTCTACGAATGGATTGGTACCCCGTTGTGTAGAAGCAGAACCGAAGGAGAAGGAAGGTCATGCCATATAAGCATCACCCGGCCACCGTGCTTATTATAGCACGTTTGGTGGCAAATCCAATGGGAAACAAGGTTGCCGTGGGAAATGGCAACTATGTGGAACGGGATTGAAATACCAAAGAAATCAGACGGAACCGCGCTTTTTTGGTCGGTCCTAACAGTCGAAGACGGTCGAGAGACAACTGACGGTCGCTGGTTCCATGGCAAACTTCGTCACTGGATAGAAGCCAGCCCAGAGGGTTTGTCTCACGTCCAGAAAATGGCGGAAAACAGTCAATTCAAGGCTGTTTATTTCTCGCAGGGTCTCTATTGGAAACCCGGTAAGATCGCCGGGAAAGCAGGCATTGCGTGCTTGCCTTGGGTTTGGGTTGACCTCGATTGTCACAATCATGTCGAGGGGTGGTCGTCTATGTCGTTCGATGAACAGGCCAGCTTGATATGTGGCGAGGCTATGGGTGCCGGTTTGCCTCTACCAAGTCAGATAATCAGCAGCGGGCGCGGGGCATATGCCATTTGGAAGCTCATAAACCCGCTCTGGAACGTCTCACGCAAAAAGTCGGGTAGGAAGCCAGCAAGCGTGATTGAAGCGCTCAACGGGCAAATACAGAGGCGTTTGGCGCATATCGGAGCTGATGCCAGGTGCGTGGAGTTTGGGCGCATCCTGCGTGTCCCAGGTAGCAAGAACTGGGGGGCATATGGTGCGATTGTCCAGACCATATGGGATTCAAGTCTGACCTACTCTGTAGGCGACCTGAAAGCCTCGGTATTACCATGGAGCCGGGAACAGGTGCTTGCTCACAAGAAAGCCAAGCGAACCCCTCCACAGGCCAGAAAAAGGCGCGGAGCGCCGGTTGTCGATCTCGCAGCAGAGAGAGAGAAACGGGTCGCAGGATTCACTCAAAGAAAACATGCTCACCGTATTATTGAAGACCTGAGAACGTTAGCCCAGATAAGATGGGCCGGAGAAGTTCCCGAGGGTTGGCGCGATGTTTTTGGACATTTAGCAACCGCAGCGGTGGCTCGATACCATAAGAATCCTGCCACGTTGTTAGATGAAGTCCAGCGATATACTTCAGACTTTCTCGATGATCCTGATCTTGAGGAGCACAACAGCACCAGCAGGAAGCTGTTAGAGCAGGGCCGAGCTTATGCTTACAGCATTAGGACTATGCGCCAGTTGCTCAAGGTTACAGCATCGGAAAGTGTTCGACTGTTCGCATTGTCAACCGAGACAGAGAAGGCAGCGAGACAGGCGAAAGCAAAGCGTATGAAGCGTGGGCTGAAAGATCGAGACAAGTGGTTAGCTGAAAACAACGCCAGCAAGTCTAAGCCGTGGGAAGCTCTGGGTATCAGCAGAGCGACGTATTATCGCCAGATCAAAGTCCATGAAGCTTCCCATTCGAACAAGAAAAGAGCGTGAGACAGGTCTGGCCGAACTATAGGATATATGTATGAATGCACCCCCCAAAGGGGTGCCAACAGGGAACCCCTATTTATTCAGATACCATATGTAATCTGATGATCGGGTGCAGTTATCCATAAGCCAGCCTGCTGGACGCCATACATACGGTAAGCTGGCTGGCTTGTGGTTAACTGCTGGCACCTCAAACAGTCTCATTCGATGGTATGGAAAAGGGGGGTGCAGGGGGGAACGCCCAGCCCCTCGGAGAGCCGAAAGTAATGGAGCTTTAGCGGAATTACTATATTCGGTCTATATAGTAATAAACAAGTAACCCTTTCAATTTCATAATATATAATGAATTTCTTAATAGGAGTTCACTATAATGTCAGGATTTTGTTTTGCACGAATAGAAGTATTTGCCCGTAAAAGTCGATCAGATTCCAGAATGAACAGGACTGTTGATGAAGTTTTAGACGAAGCGGAACGTATTGAAGGCAATATGCCACACGTTAAAAATCCTCACGCTCCGAAAGTTGTTGACGGTTGTTCGTTTGAAGAACTGAGACAGTCTCATAATGCAGTGGAAAATGCTAAACAGACACAAAAAAACGGAAGAGAAAGAAAAGTCAGAACAACACAGAACACCTTAGCTACAGCGGTTCTTTCATATCCTGTTAGTGTCGAAGCTCTGAAAAAAGCCAGTCCAGAGGAAAAGCAAAAGTACCTGCATTGGAGACGTGACGCTATTCAGTTCATGCGTGATGAATGGGGAGAAGATTATAAATGTGCAGTTCAGCACACAGATGAAAAGTTTCCGCATCTTCATTTGTACGCTGTAAGAACTGATTTCGATGCAAAGCAGAATCATCCGGGTTACAGGGCACAGAAAGAAGCCTTGGCTAATGGGAAGAGTGGTAAAGAAGCGGAAATTGCTGGTGCTATTGCTCTCAAAGCGTTTTTGAATAGTTATTATGAGCAGGTCGGCCAGAAATACGGAATGGCTAGATATGGACCAAGACGCACTCGTTCTTCTCGATGCAAATGGGTAAAAGAACAGATAGCTAATGATGCTCATGCCCAGATTTTGCGTGACAGAGACAAATATAAACAATCCATAAAAGAAGAAGTGGCTCGTGAATGGGCCGAGACTTCAACCATTGGAAAACTGTCATTCGCTAGGTCTACAGCTAGTGATGCAGATATAAAAAAACGTTCCAATACTCTCTTTAGAGAAGCAATAGAGCAATATTCAGGACAGTATCGAAACGCAGAAAAGGCGATTGAAAAAGCTGTGTCAGAAAGGAATGATGCACAAAAGAAAGCAATTAGTGCGGAGAGACAAAATTCTCACCTTGTCAGTAGAAATGCCGAATTAGAGAGTAAGA
>NZ_JACRVR010000077.1:0-3391 GCF_018811975.1 Acetobacter sp. P1H12_c
CTTGTGCGGACCATACGCTTTCGGGGCATCCTTCCACTGAAGGCCGTTGCGGATGACATAAACGATCCCGCTCAGAACACGCCGGTCATCCACGCGTGGCACGCCGTGCGCCAGAGGAAAAAAAGGCTCAATCCGCTCCATCTGGCGCTCAGACAGCATAAACACATCACTCACAGGCTACCCTCCATCGGTAAACCTGTGAATCACAACCTCTCGCTCAGTTCAATAAATTAATAGGTCCTGAGCCTAGTAATCCTGATCTTCGTCAGGGAATTCATCATCCTGATTGTCGCCGAGATAATGGTCGGCGTAGTTTGTCATTTCTTCAATAATGTCTTCGCTTTCTTCCGCGCGCTGGCGTTCTTCTTCATCCTCTTCCTGCTGAAGGAGCATGAGTTCATAGACTTCGTCTTCAGCAAAGTTGTCGTAAAGATCGTCATCATCAGAGTGGAGCGGGCGGTTTGGCATTTTGAAAAACTTCCTTGCGAATCATCCGTTCTCCGGCAGTTTTATCAGCAGACTATGACGGCTGCACTTTCAATTTTCTGTTCAGGTACTTTGCCGGAGAGTCAGACGCTCCGCCCACCCGGCGGAGCCGCAAGCCGTGCGGCCAGAAGAGTGCCAGCGGCCTGTTTTTTGCCGCGCACCACGGCGGTATCCAGTGCGGAGAGAAACGCGGAGCGGTCTTTTTTAGTAAAGCTTTTCCCGCCGCCCGTCATGGTGCCGGTGGAGCGGAGGTCTTCCATCAGGTTGCGCATGGCCAGCGCCATGCCGATGGCGTTTTCATCCAGAATACGGCCGGTGGGGTTCAGCACACACGCGCCTTTTGCCGCGCAGCGGGCCGCCAGCGGAATGTCTGAAGAAATGACAATATCATGCGCCTGAACATGTTCGGCAATCCAGTCATCCGCCACATCCATGCCGTCTGTTACCACAATCCGCTCAATCTGCGCGGAGGCCGGAGCCGCCAGCAGGCGGTTGGAGACGACATAGGTTTTCAGCCCGTGACGTGCGGCCACCTGATAGGTCTCATCCCGCACCGGGCAGGCATCGGCGTCTATAAAAATACGTATCATGGGCGCAAGCCTATGCCCTGCTGCAAGCGGGTGGCAAGGCCGCAGGACCGCCGCCTGCACGGCGCGGCGTTCCCGAATGTCCGCTTAAAGGGGGATAGCCCGGCAGGGGCAGTTTGCGGTAGGGAGGGGGCTGAACAAGATAGCTCAGGGTTTTTCATGCGTCCTCCCCGTTCTGGCCGTCCGCCCCGCCGCTCACGCGGTTCTTCTCCCGCTGGGCGTGAGGGGGCCGCGCCTGCTGGTACCTGCTGGCTGTTTGGCACGCATGCCGTGGCCGCCGCGCTTGCCAACCCGAACCGCGTGTTCCAGCGTCTGATGGTCACGGAGCCTGAGCATCCCGCCCTTCTTGCTGCGAAAGAGGCCGGGGCCGTTATCCGCATTGAGCCGGAAATTGTGCAGCGCGCCCGGCTGGATGATCTGCTGGGGGAAGAGGCCGTGCATCAGGGTGTGGCCGCGCTGGTTAAGGCGCTGCCGAACCTGACGCTGGAAGAAGCACTGGAACGCCCCGGCCCGGTGCTGGTGCTGGATCAGGTGACAGACCCGCGCAATGTGGGTGCCATCCTGCGGTCTGCCGCTGCCTTTGGCGCGGCCTGCCTTGTGGTGCAGGACCGCAATGCACCTGAAGAAACCGCCGTGCTGGCCAAGGCGGCTTCCGGCGCGCTGGAGACGGTGCCGATGGTGCGCGAAGTTAACCTCTCCCGCGCGATTGAGGCGTTGCAGAAAGGCGGCTGCTGGACAGTCGGGCTGGATGCGGGCGGTGGCCTGCTGGATGGTCCGTCCTTCAAAGGCCGCCGCGTGGCGCTGGTGCTGGGGGCGGAAGGCAAGGGCCTGCGCCGCCTGACGCGCGAAAGCTGTGACGAGATTGCCGGGCTGTATATGCCCGGTGAGATGGAAAGCCTGAACGTGTCCGTTGCTGCGGCAGTCGGGCTTTATGAGCTGGCGCGGGAACGCATGCCCAGCACATACCACCCTCCGGCAACAAAAAAGCCCACGTAAGAGCCGATATCCGCCCCGTTCAGCCACCGGGCGACGGGGCCGGTATAAAGCTGGCTTTCTGAAAACAGCAGGATGGTCAGCACGGAGGTCACGGCAAAAATCGTGGCTCCGTACGACCAGCCCGGCGGCACCGGGCGGGGCTGGCGCGTGCCGCAATACCAGTCGGCCAGCACAATGCCAATCCACGGTGCAATCCAGTACATCGTGACCAGCAGATAATCCGTATAAAGGGCTGTATAGCGCCCCGCTCCGGCCACAGCCAGCCCGTAGCCCAGCAGGGCGGTCAGGATGGCGGCGGCTACGCGCGGCACATGCAGTCCTGCGGAAATCAGGCTGTAACTGGCCGTATTATCGTTAAACGAATTGCCGGTAATGGAAGAGAGCGCAATGGCGGCCAGCGCCACAGCCCCCAGCGGCCCCATGGCCTGCTGGAGCGAGGCAATGACGGCGGTGGGGGAGGGGTTGGCCACGCTCCCGGCACTGATCAGCCCCAGAATCTGGAACGGGATGGCGGAACTCAGCAACCCGGCCAGCGCCAGCCAGACCACTTTTTTCGGGTCGGTATCCGCAGGCAGATAGCGCGTATAATCCGAGGAATAGGACGCCCATGAGAGGTTGAAGCTGACCAGAATCCCCGTGGCCAGCAGGAAGGTGGACAGGCTGACCGGATGATGCGCGGTAATAGGCGCAGACCCGCGCACGGCAAACACAACACCCATCAGAATAAAGGTAATGAGCAGCAGGCCGCCCAGATATTTCTGCACAGCCTGCACCACATGATGCCCGTAAATGGAGGCCACCATCTGCACCGAGGCCAGAACGGCCAGCGCCAGCCAGAACGGCAGCGCCACGCCTGCCAGCATGAGCAGCGCCATCAGGGCCGTGGCGGCGGGCACGTTGTTCACGGCGTCCCACCCCACGCAGTAAATCCAGTTGAGGAAGGCCGGAGGGCGCACACCCAGCCGCCCCAGCGCGCGGCGCGAGGCTTCCATCTGTGTCAGGCCGGTGGCGGGGCCAATAGAGGCGGCAAGGGCTACCGGCAGCGCGCCGATCAGATTGCCCAGCAGCACCGCCAGCACCCCGGTTTTAAAGTCCAGACCCAGACTAATGAGCAACGCGCCCGTCACCCAGCCGCCCGGCCCCAGATTGGGGGAAAAATGGCTCCAGAACACCTTGTCCAGCGCCATGGTTTTCTGCGCTGCGGGGACAGGTTCCCGCACGGAGGCTTCAGAAAGCTCTTCCATCATGCCGGATGGCGTGCGGGGGTGAGCCTGCGTCGCGGGGGGCAGGTCTGAGCCTGTGGAGCCGGGCTGGCCGGGGGG
>NZ_JACRVR010000078.1:0-3301 GCF_018811975.1 Acetobacter sp. P1H12_c
AACCCGAACCACCGTGCGGCGTCACCGTTTGATAACCCGATGGACCTCTCCTTTAACGAGGCCCCGGCCCCCCGCCGCTCCCGTCACGGCAGACCGGGCGGCTCCGGCGGACCGATTGATCTGTCCGTCGGCCCTGTGGTGGAAAACGGCCAGATTAACGCGCACTACACCTCCCGCACCTCCGTGCGCGGTGTGAGCGATGATTATGGTGAGCAGATTAACGAGTGGATTCAGCGCCACATGTACTACCCGGAAGAAGCGGCCCGAAACGGGGAAGAAGGCAGTTCCTCCGTGCATGTGGTGCTGGACCGCACAGGCCGCGTAAAGTCTGTCTATCAGACAGGCTCTGCCGGGTCTTACTATCTGGATGCCGCAACCTCCGGCATGTTCCGCGGCTCCCAGTTGCCGCCTGTCCCGCCGGATATGAAGGGCAACCACTTCGATATTGATCTGACGATCAATTACATCCTGATCCGGCGTTAAGGGCAGCGTCTGCCTTTTAACGCCGGGATGTTTCCGAATTCTGGTGGGGAAACGGACTGTGGGCCATGCCCCGGCCTCACCAAAATCTGTAGAAACCAGCCCCTTAAAATCAGTTGCTTTGACCCTCTTGTAGAGAATAGTTTTTTAGAAGATCACTCTATTCCGGGCGGGAATAATGTCTGATAAAAATCCTGTTCTTTCTATTGCCTATTGTCTTGAAACAGACCGGTTTGAGGCGGCCCGGACAGCGCACCTGCATCAAAAAGACACGTTTTACTGTCCGAAGTGCCATATCCTCGTCACGCCTGCCCGCTCGTGCAAACACAATTACTTTTTCCGTGCGCTAAAAATTTTGCACGACACTAACTGCCGCTATCACAAAGAGCCAACGGAAGCGACAGGGACGGGCACACCGAAAACCGGTGATCCCATAGGCCAGCCTCTTCTCATTCCAAATTTTTTGGGAAAAATAAAACGTATCCCCCGTATCGGGCGGCCAGACCCTGCCGAGCTGGCGGCCCTCATTGCCAGAGCACAAAAACTGCCAGTTCTGGTGCCGGGAACACTGGAGGCTGTTGTGAGCGCATGGTCCTCCCTTTCCATCCCTGAAAGACGAAAAGAATTTCTGACAATAAACGGCGTTAACAGAAATTATGATGAAAATTTTGAGTTTATAGGAAATAAAGAGTGTGAGTTAGAGGATTTTGACTGGGATGGTAAAATCATTCAAGGCGGTGCAAAGCTCACCAAAGGCTCTGCGCAGGACTATTATTTTGTGAACTGCTACCGGAGATTCGTCATAAACGGGGAAAGTGTTCCCTTAAACATCATGCTTGGCCCGGATTTTACAAAAACTCTTCAGGAAAACTCTTTCTCTGACCTTATAAATCAGGACGTCACGGTGTTTCTCCACGGCTGCCGCCCGGTTTTTAACCCGGAACGACGCCGCCTGACTGTGACTGTTCCAAAAGACTTACGCTATGCCGGGCTCTGCCTGAGGCATAAGCCTGCTCTCTAAAACCAGTACAGAACCGGCACCTGTCGGGCCACATGGTTCTGCTTTACGGAGTGTGGCGTGTTTAGTAACCGCCACCGCCGCCCATGCCGCCATTCTGCATGGCCGGACCACCCATTCCGGGTCCACCGCCCTGCATGTTGCCGGAGCTGTTCCCGTTGCGCCAGCCGCCGTCACGCTGGCCGCCACCCGGACCACCCTGATGATGCCCGCCTCTTCCCCCGCCGGGTCCACCCATATCTCCCGGCGGCGGCATACAGGCGGCCAGAGCGCAGGTTACCAGCAAAGCTGCTGCTGTCAGAAGGGAACGTTTCATGCGGCCTGCCCTTTGCTGATCACATAGATGTCATATGCTTCAACCCGGCAAAGCCCCACTGGTTCCCTGTCATGGAGTGAGAATGGCAGAAAAACACGTCCTGCCACCATCGAATATAGTGAGGTTATTTCACATCTATATTGGCATTTTTTGAGGTCTCAAAATGCAGGTTATGACCCGGGTCCTGACTCACCCCGTCACTTTTTCTAAAATACATTCTGGAGTTGACGGCATCGACCAAAACAACTTTGTCAGCAAAAAAATCCAGCCCTAAAGACCCCTCATAGATTTTATCGGCAACCTTTATTTTCCGGTTTTTTTCGGTATCGTCGCCTATGGTCAGGTTCTCAACTGTCGCGATGTTAGAAATATAGCCTTCATTCAGGTTAAATCTTACCTCGCTTTTTTCGTCTTTTTTCACCAGCGGGATGTGATAGTCGGCAAGCCAGCCTACGGGCATTTCTGTCATATCCAAATCGGGATTGATGAAAAAATGCATTTTACGGCCAGATATTCTCACCGCCACTTCCAGCCTGTTCGCATTAACGTTGACATTGACCTCATGAAAATCACCCCCCATGATTTTCGCTATTTCTTCTTTATTCTCGCACCCGTCTTTCACCTCAAAAAAGGTGATTTTCCTGCTCTTCATATCAAACAGAACAGCAAAGTTATTGAGAAAAACATTTCCTATAATGCCAATAACCGGAAGCCCCTGCACGGACTGTTTACTCTCGCCTTTCAGAAGCACCAATTTGGCATCGGGCACATTAAAGCCACCAAAAGAGAAGGTCTTAACCCTGATAGCATGCGCTTTTTCGCGCTTTCCAAATGTATTGAGAACGTACCCCGTTTCCCATGAACTCTCATCGACCAATTTGTCAAAATTCATGGAAGCAGAGTTTTTTACGTAAATACTTTCATAATCATAACTCAAGAACAGAGCGGCTGGCTGGTTATTGATTTTAACCGGCATCAGCGGCGTATCACTTTGCCCGCCTAATAAAGTCTCACTGATGGAGGCCACAATGCAGGAGTGCTGGGCCTCCGCCTCAGGCGGCCACCACAGGCAGCACAGACCTAAAACAGCACCAGAGAGACTCGTCTTCCATTTCGACATTGCACATCTCTTATGACGCTCCAGACGGAGCCTGAAGCCAGTGCCAAACCGTCCGCAGCACCCGGTTTGTTAAAGATACGCAATGCTATCCCAAAGGCAACCCCTTGCCGCAGTACGGTCTAGCAGCCTGTCGGATTGGGGTACCCTGTGAAGGGGTGATGTTGTAAGGTTGTGAGATGAGCAGCTTCATCCCGTTTGACCGGTCTCAGCCGTATCTTCTGCCACCGGATCTGAAGTCGTGGCTTCCTGCTGACGATATGGCGCATTTCATTGTTGCAGCCGTTGAGCGGGTTCCGATGAGCGCGTTCTGCGTGCCAGTGCGCACGGGAGGCAAGGCGCAGTATCATCCGCGCCTGATGCTGGCCCT
>NZ_JACRVR010000079.1:0-2798 GCF_018811975.1 Acetobacter sp. P1H12_c
AAACGGAGGACGGCCGCCTTTGCTTCCCGTCTGAATAGGCCAGTGCCTTGGTCAGCTCCGGACGGAACACCTCAAAATCCACAGTCCGGGAAAACGCTTCAAGTTGATCACCAAGCCCGCTCAAACGAGAAAGCCGCTCTTCAACATCAAAGAAACCGGACTGTTTCATGTCGCCACTCCTCCAATAAAAACCGGAAAAATGGAATCACGGAGAGGGCCTCAAAACCAAGAGGGTTTTCGAACCCTCCATTCTATTCTAAAACATTAACTTGTATAGAAAATGATCTGTTGAGGAAGATAGGAATTCCCACATAAAAATTATTAGAATTTTCCCTATACAAGCGTGAAAAACGATATTCAAAACTCTCGTTATTATTATAAAAAAATGGAGATGTTTTTATGAAATCATATTCATCATAGGTAACTATGTTTTCAATCAGCAAATCAAATTTTTTATCCAACAAAATTTGGAAAGTTGGGCAATATGAATGTGAATTTAAGTATATATACCCTATCAAAAAATCTTTTTTTTCTTCATTATTTGAAATAGACGAGACAACTATATTGTTATTAACTGAATGAAATAGAATGTCAGCAATAATATTTTCATTTTCCAGTAGAATAAATCCTATATCTAAGGAGTGCTTAGAAAAATTRTTATTTATACTTATATTATCTCTATTTATAAATTTATCTTTGATAAAAAAGTAAATATTTTCTGAAACAATACTTTTTTTCGAAAGATATTTTTCTGGAATATTTTTAAAATTTGACTCTATTTCAAAAATTTCGTTACTATTCAAGTTATTAGTTATGTTCAGCAAGGAAAGAAAATAGTATCCCCACTTTGTCGTAACCATTTTCGTTGCTGGGTTTTTGTTATCTCGTTCAAACCATTTTAAGAGGAATAAGTGCTCGGGAAGAAACTGACTATATTTAATTACGTCTGATGTAGAGGCTGTACGATATCCATTCCACATCATATAGCAAATATTTGTGAATTCACTTTTACCATGTTTTTTAAAAATACTTATAGGTATGCATTCCTCAAATGCAGTCCATAAAGCATTCTTTAAAAAGGGACCAATCTCTTCAATTTCATGAAAATATTTTTCTACAAGACGCCATTCAGAAAATTCGGCAAACAAACCTTCTATTTGAGTTACTGATAACTTATCCAAACCCATTTTATTACGTAAATGGTCATGTAAACCATCTAGATTAGCGATATGGGACCACATCCAAGTACTATTATCAGGAATATCGCCAAAACAAACATCTAAATCATTGACGTAATTTCGTTCTACCGAAACTGGCATTTGGTGTTTCTGGCTGAGTTGGTTAACCACACTCGAAAGAGAAAAGTTACGTATAAACAAACTATTTGAGGCCAGTGTACAGAAATATTTAAATGATACATTATAATTGGAAGCATAGCGAAAACATTCTAAGTGCCCTAAAAGTAAAGTATTACCAGATTTATCTCTTTCTATGTCGCCAAAAAACAACATAACCCTACTTGAATGAATAAGTTTCTCTATGTCTATGTTTAAGCTTTTTGATAAATTAACAAAAAGAAAACAATTTTCATCTGTGAACATTAGAAAATTACTAATGTATTTTTCTAAATATTCATACGTTTCATTAAAAAGAACAGAATATGCAGTTTTTTCTATGATAAAATGTGCAGTAGAATCAGCATATAAAGATTTTTCTCCAAAAAAAGATAAAGTTTTTATTTTTAAATATCCTATTCTGTCTAATCTTATTTTTATAAATTTGATATTATTTTCATTTATACTTAAATTAAAATCAAGTTTATTTTTTGTTAAAAGAGTTTTTGTGTATATATTTTTCCAGTTTTTTTTATCGGAAGATAATAAAATAGAAAAAACTATATCATGACTATCGCTATTAGAGAATGATATTATAATATTTCTGATATTATAGAAATCATTAAAAAAAAACTCTTGCGCTTCAAAGAATCCATTATTTTTTCTTTCTAGAGTTTCATTGTTCTGAGTGAGATGAGTAAATGGAATTTCCTGTAACATTTTTCCTACATTCCCAGCATAATTATTCTCAAAAGGAATCTAATAGTAAATTATTATTATGGGAATGTGAAGGGATTGAGGAATTGTTGATCGGGGGGCACAATGTGGAGGGTTCGAAAACCCTCTTGGTTTTGAGGCCCTCTCCGTGATTCCATTTTTCCGGTTTTTATTGGAGGAGTGGCGACATGAAACAGTCCGGTTTCTTTGATGTTGAAGAGCGGCTTTCTCGTTTGAGCGGGCTTGGTGATCAACTTGAAGCGTTTTCCCGGACTGTGGATTTTGAGGTGTTCCGTCCGGAGCTGACCAAGGCACTGGCCTATTCAGACAGAAGCAAAGGCGGTCGTCCTCCGTTTGTTTGATCCAGTGCTGATGTTCAAGGTCCTGATCCTGCAGGCAAGCCATTCTCTTTCTGACTAACGCACGGAATTTCTGATCAACGACCGCCTGTTCGTCATGCGCTTTCTTGGTCTGGGGCTGTCTGACCGCGTGACTGATGCTAGGACCGTCTGGCTGTTCCGGGAACGTCTGACACAAGCGCGAGCAATTGATGTTTTGTTCAACGCTTTGATGCGACCCTGCGGAATGCCGGTTATCTCCCCATGTCAGGCCAGATCCTGGACGCGACACTGGTAGCGGCCCCAAAGCAGCGTAATACCAATGAGGAGAAGGCCGATCTGCAGGACGGACGGATCCCACAGGATTGGCAGGACAAGCCGTCAAAGCTGCCCCATAAAGATCGTCATG
>NZ_JACRVR010000008.1:0-93669 GCF_018811975.1 Acetobacter sp. P1H12_c
GGTGGTCATGACGGTTCCGCCGCCGCCGTATATTCCTCCGCCGAAGATACAGCTGCCGCCGCCGCCGAAACCGCCGATCAAGCATGTGGCCCGGACGCCGCCCAAAAAGGCGACGCCCCCGCAGACGACAACGGCTCCGGCACCACCCGTGTCGAGCGAGCCTGCCTCAACTGCGGCACCGACCAACTCGCCGGACACATCGGCTGGTACATCGCCGCTGAACAACGCCCGGCCCGTCTATCCGCCTGATATGGAGGAAGACAATATTGAAGGTCGTGTGACGGTTGCATGTGACGTGGAGACAACGGGGATGACGAGCAACTGTTCTGTTCAGTCCGTGCAGGGGGGACAATCCTTCGCGCAGGCTGCTCTGGATTACGTTCACAAGGCCCGGTATCGCCCGGCCATGAAGAACGGTGTGCCCGTCAAGGAGCTTCACAAGGTGTATGTGATCAGGTTCAGACTGGATGACTGATCCCGGCATTGAGCCGAACTCTGCAGAAAACTGCCTGGTGCCGGGAGGCTCCGTCACCAGGCCGACAAAGATAAGGATTTTTAGGTACATGATCAGACTGTCTCGTCTTCCAGTGTCGGGTCTCGCGGTTCCGGCCCTTGCGGTCATGCTGGGCACGGCGACACCGGTTCTGGCTCTGGCTCAGGATGCTCCGGCTCCTGCTGCATCAGCGCCTGCTGCTCCTGCTGCTACGGATAACACCGCAGCGCCTGCCGCTCCTGCTCCCGATGCAGCAGCTCCGGCCCCGGCTGACACGGCTGCTCCTGCTGCCCCGACGCCTGATGCCTCCGCACCTGCGGCCCCCGCAGCCGATGCCCCGGCTCCCGCTGCTGATGCGCCCGCTCCGGCAGCCGCAGCTCCGGCCACAAAAGAAGAAGCCAACCCGTACGGTCTTGGCGCTCTGTGGTCCAACGGTGACATCATTGCACGTGGCGTGCTGATGATCATGCTGATCATGTCCCTGGGCACCTGGTTCATCATGATCACCAAGTTCATCGAACAGGCTCGTCTGTTCGCTGCCGCCAAGGAAGCCACAAAGCAGTTCTGGACGAAGAGCACCATTCAGGAAGGCGCCGCCGCCCTGAAATCCACCTCTCCGTTCCGCTACATTGCTGACACCGGCATTGTTGCAGCCGAACATCATGAAGGCACGATGCAGGAATCCATCGACCTGAACAGCTGGACCTCCCTGTCCATTCAGCGTTCGGTGAACAACATCCAGAACAGCCTTCAGTCTGGTCTGGCCTTCCTGGGCACCGTGGGCTCCACCTCTCCGTTCGTTGGTCTGTTCGGCACCGTCTGGGGTATTTATCACGCCCTGACAGCCATCGGCATTGCCGGTCAGGCTTCCATCGACAAGGTTGCTGGTCCGGTTGGTGAATCTCTGATCATGACGGCTATTGGTCTGGCGACCGCTGTTCCGGCCGTGCTGGGGTACAACCTGCTGGTGCGTCGTAACAAAGGGGCTATGGACCGCGTGCGTGACTTTGCTGCCGACCTTCAGTCCATCCTGATTGGTGGCCTGCGTCATGGTGCCGGTGCAGAAAGCATTGTTGTCCGCGCTGACAACTCTCCCACCACCTCAACCATCTCTAACCGGGTAGGTTAATCATGGGTATGTCTGTCGGAGACAGCGGGGGCGAAGACGACGTCGTATCGGCGATCAACACAACTCCCCTCGTTGATGTCATGCTGGTGTTGCTGATCATCTTTCTGATCACAATTCCGGTTGCAACCCACACGGTCAAGGTAACTTTGCCGAAGGATATGAACCAGCCGACACAGACAAAGATGTCTAACGTCGTGCTTGCAGTGGCGGAAAACGGACAGGCATACTGGGACGAAACGCCGCTTAAGGGCCGGGCTGATCTTCTGGACCGGCTTGAAAAAGCGGCGGTTCAGAAACCTCAGCCGCAGATTCAGATCCGTGGCGACGTGAAGAGCCGCTATGAGTCTGTCGGCAAGCTGATTGAGGCCTGTCAGGAAGCTGGTATCTATCATATCGACTTCATTACCGAGCGGCCAAAAACCAACTGACCGAGCAGGGGTTCCACCTCCTCCTCCCTGAGGGGAGGGGGTGGGCTTCAGTCCACTATCCCGCGTCCGGCCTGGTTTGGACCGTGCCGTGGAACCAGAGTTTTAAGAGAGTGACACCCCATGGGCATGAATGTCGGATCGGAAAGCACGACGGAAGACGAAGGCATTGTCGATATCAACACCACGCCGTTGATCGACGTGATGCTGGTTCTGCTGATCATGCTTATCATCACAATTCCGTTGCAGACCCAGGCCGTTTCCATCGATCTGCCGCAGGGCAACCCGCCGCCTTCCACGGTTGAATCGCCCGTGGTGACGCTTGCGGTTGACTTTGACAACAGCATTACCTGGAACGGGCAGCCTGTTACCAGTGAGGAAGATCTTCAGGCGCGCCTGCGCGAAGCGGCAACCGGCCCGGAAGATCAGCAGCCTGAAGTGCATTTGCAGCCAAACCGTCTGGCCGATTACAAAACGGTAGTGCATGTTATGGCAGACGCCCAGCGACTTGGCGTGACCAAGCTTGGCATTATCGGGCAGGAACAATTCGCAGAAGGTCAGTGATCTGATGTCATCTCGTCTTTTACGCGTCGCACTGTTTGCAAGTGCCGCATTTGCTCTCTCCTATCCCGCAGCGCAGGCTGAGGATGTGCTTGGAGCAGATGTCGGCAAAGCCTTGCAGCAGGCACAGTCAGCTCTGTCCGCGCACGATTACACCAAGGCTATGGCTGCGGTGAATGCTGCTGACGCGGTAAAGGGCAAGAGTGACTACGAGTCCTACACCATCACCCAGATGCGCGCGGCTGTGGCGACACAGGGCGGCAATCTGGATGTGGCGACTCAGGCTTATGACAAGCTGATTGCGTCCCCGCGTACACCCAAAGACACCAAGCACCAGATGCTGATGTCTGAAGCAACAATGGCTTACACCGCCAAGGACTACCCGCGCGCGGTTAAAGCCATTGAGCGCTACCAGAAGGAAGTGGGTTCAAACCCCACAATGGATACGCTTCTTGCGCAGTCCTATTACCTTCAGAAAGACTACCCGAATTCCGTTCGTGTGCTGAAAGACCAGATCGGGCAGGAAATCAAGGCGAAGAAAACGCCGGCAGAATCCCAGTTGCAGATGCTGGGTGCCAGTGCGACCGCCATGAAAGATTCTGCAACCACCACGCATGCGTATGTGCTGCTGGCGACGTATTACCCCAAGAAGGAATACTGGGCGCTGCTGCTGCACGAACTGATTGTGAACCCCAAAATCCCGACGTCTCTCCAGCTTGATGTCTACCGCATCCGTCTGGCCGCCGGAAACGTGTCTCAGGCGCGTGACTTTATGGAGATGACGGAAATCGCCATGCAGTCCGGCATGCCGCAGCTTGCGCTGGATCTGATGAATCAGGGCTATCAGGCTAATGTGCTGGGGCAGGGAGCGGAAGCTCCGCGTCAGGCTCGCCTGAAAGCCATGGTTGAAAAATCCGTGGCGGACAAAAAAGCCTCTCTCGCGGCGGATGAAGCCGCAGCGCTCAAGCAGAAAACCGGCGATGATCTGCTGACGGTTGGCTACAACACTGTCACCTTCGGTCAGGCCGATAAAGGTCTGGGCCTGATGCAGCAGGCTATTGCCAAGGGTGTTGCGGACGTGAATGTGGCCCGTCTCCACTACGGTCTGGCTCAGCTAGCTGCTGGCAAAAAGGCTGATGCAATCGCCACGCTGAAAACGGTTGATGGCGGCGGCGGTGCTCAGGACATTGCTCAGCTCTGGGTGCTGAAACTCTCTGCAGCTAAATAAAAAGTTCTCTCCCTTATGGAGTGTGGAAAAGGTCGTCTCTTCAGACGGCCTTTTTTATTGTTCGGGTTTTTCTCAGGGATGCCTGACTGAAAAAATACGATATATTTCCCTTGTATGTGTGGTGAGGCGGATGGCACAGCGGGGGCATGAAATCCTCACTGCCTTTGCCCGTTAAACATTCTCCCGATATTTCCGTGCGTCTGGCGCGGTACGAAGATGTGGTACTGTTGCCGGAGATTGAGCGGTCTGCGGCGCAGAGCTTCAGAAGCATCCCTTCTCTGGCGTGGATTGCAGATGGTCCGTGCCTTCCGGTGGAGACGCACATGGCCAGCCTTGAGGCTGGAACATGCTGGGTGGCGGTGACGCAACAGGTCCGCCAGGTAGGGTTTCTGACAGCCGAGCGGGTGCGGGACCGGCTGCATATTCTGGAAATTTCCGTAGAAGCCGAGGCTCAGGGGCGCGGGGTTGGCAGAGCGTTGCTGGCGGCGGCGCGTCAGGCGGCACAGCAGGGTGGCTTTCAGCGGATTACCCTCACCACCTGCCGGGACGTACCCTGGAATGCGCCGTTTTATCAAAAAATAGGTTTTGAAATTCTTGAGGAACGGGTGCTGGAGCCAGACCTGCGTGCTGCCCTTGCGGAAGAAGAAGAGTGTGGGTTTCCGTCTGGCACACGGTGCGCCATGCAACTCCGCCTTCAGGAATAGCGCCCGCTTGCTAAAAGTCCGGACACGGGGTTGACGGGTGCTGACGTGGGTTTAGGGAGCGGGCTCACGGCTCACGGCTCACGGCTCACGGCTCACGGCTCACGGCTCACGGCTCACGGCTCACGGCTCACGGCTCACAGGCCCAGACTCCCACGGTTGGCGGACAGTCGGCAGTCCGGACCGTGGAGCTGGATAAGAAAATGGGCGATGCTGGTCTGGAGCGATACTCAGAGCTGGTTCGGCCGGGTTTTTAACCCCGGCTTCCGCAGCATAGTTTAGCCAGTTGTGGTGCTGGTGGCAGGCGTCTGGCGGACAACGCTGGCCGGGCTTGCCGGAGCCTGCGTATGGGGTGTCCAGCCGCCACCCAGAGCGCGATAGATGGTGATCAGATTCTGGTATTTGGAGACCGCGACCATGATCTGCATCTGTTGCGCCTGCAGGTATGAGCGCTGGGATTCCAGTGTGGTCAGATAGGAATCAGACCCGGCGTTAAACCGCAGTTTTGCCAGACGAAAAGCATCGGCAGAGGACATAACCAGATCATCCGCCTGCTTTTTTTCGTCCAGATAGGCCTCCCGTGCGGCTAGTGCATCCGCCACTTCACGGAATGCGGACTGCACCGTTTTTTCATAGGTGGCAATCTGCACGTCCCGCTCGGCTTTGGAGGCCTTCAAGTTCCCGCTGTTCATCCCCCATGTCCAGAGCGGGATTTGCAGCGAGGGATTCAGCCCCCACGTGGTGGCTGCAGCAGTAAACAGTTTATGGAACTGCAAGCTGGAAACACCATCATTTGCTGTTAGTGTCAGACGGGGGAAGAACGCGGCGCGTGCCGCACCGATATTGGCCTGAGCCGACAGCAAATTATGCTCGGCAGAGACAATGTCTGGTCGTCGTTCCAGCAGGTCTGAGGGCAGGCCTGCTGGCAGATCTGCCAGCAGGGTCTGTTCGCCCAGTGGCCGTGCGGGCGGCAGGTTCGTCGGGATGGGGGCACCAATCAGCAGAGAAATCAGGTTTTCATCCTGCTCCACTTTCCGGCGGGAATCGGCGCGCAGGGCAGCACTTTCCTGCACCTGTGTTTCCGCCTGGCGAACGGTGAGTAGATTTTCTTCCCCGTGCGCATATTTAGTACGGGTCAGATTCAGGGTGTCCTGCTGGTTGGCTAGTGTTGTATCCGCCAGAGTCAGCGTATCCCGATCGCCCAGCCATGTGACATAGGCCGTGGCAACCTGCGAAATGATGCTGATGAGCATACTGCGCTGGGAAGCTTCCTGAGATAGTGCTTTTTGTGCGGCGGCCTGCGTCAGGCTACGGATACGGCCAAACAGATCAATCTCGTAAGAGGAAAAGCCGATTCCGCCCTGGTAGTATTTAAAGACGCGTCCTCCACCAAAGGATGCGTTGTTCTTGTTCGTATCCAGACCGGGGGCGAAGCTGAGGCCCGAGGCACTGGCCGGAGCCTGATAGATAGGACCGCCGGTTGCAGAAATGGTGGGGAAGAGGCCGGCATGCTGCACATCATACTGCCCTTGTGCTTGCATGATATTGGCAGCGGAAATGCGTAGATCCCGGTTTTCGCGGATGGCGATGGTGATCAGTGCTTTCAGCCGTGCATCGGTAAAGAAATCTTCCCACCCGATATCATAGGCTGCCTGTGCGATTTTTGGCGCGCCGGTGTTCTGATAGCTCGGCCAGGTGGTGGCCAGCGGGGGAGCTGGCCGTTTGTATTTCGGGATCATCGTGCAGCCGGACAGCAGGCCAGCGGCCAGTGTCAGGCTCAGAGCACGGAAACGGCGCGAAGAGTGTGACGAAAAATGTGTAGACATGCGCTTACTCGTTTCCGGAAGCTGACGGGGCAGAAGACGGAGCTTCCTGACGTTCGCTGATACGGCGGACCTTGAAGAGCCGCAGTACCACCACAAAGAAAACCGGCACGAAGTAAACGGCCAGCAGGGTGGCGGTCGCCATACCGCCCACCACGGCGGTGCCAATGGCCACGCGGGAGGCGCTGCCTGCACCCGTTGCAATGGCCAGCGGGAACACCCCGACGACCAGCGCAATAGACGTCATCAGAATGGGGCGCAGACGTTCGCGTGCGGCCGTCAGCACGGCATCCGTCAGGGACTCGCCGCGTTCAAAGGCCATTTTGGCAAATTCCACAATCAGAATGGCGTTTTTCACGGCCAGACCGACCGTGGTCAGCAGCCCCACCTGAAAGTAGACGTCGTTATCAAGGCTGCGGCACAGTGTTGCGGCAATGGCACCCAGAACCCCCAGCGGAATGACCAGCATCACCGCCAGCGGAATAGCCCAGCTTTCATACAGAGCCGCCAGACACAGCAGAATGACCACCAGTGCCAGCGCATACAGCGGCCCTGTGGATGAGCCGGACGCAACCTGTTCAAAAGACAGGCCAGTCCATTCATACCCCACGCCAGCCGGCAGTTTGGCCAGAACGCTCTTGATGGCGTCAATAGAGTCGCCCGAGCTGTAACCGGGGGAAGGCTGGCCCAGAATTTCAAAGGCGTTCAGGCCATTATAGTTTTCCACTTTCTGCGGGCCGAGGTCCCAGTGCCCGGAGGCAAAGGCATTCAGCGGCGTGAGGGTTTGCAGGGCGTTGCGGATGTACCATTTGTCCAGATCGCTCGGCAGCATGCGCGCTTCCGGCACGCCCTGAATATAGACCTGCTTCACACGGTCATTCCGGGTGAACTGGTTGACGTAGATGGACCCCAGCGCCCCCTGAATGGTGGTGTTGATGTCGTCAATCGTGATGCCCAGTGCGTTGGCTTTTTCCCGGTCGATGTCCAGATGGTACTGGGAGGCATCTTCCATGCCGTTCGGGCGCACGGCCATTAGGCGCGGGTCTTTGGATGCAAGGCCCAGCACCATGTTGCGGGCTTCCAGCAGCTTCTGGTGGCCCAGATGGCCGCGGTCTTCCAGTTCAAGGTCAAAGCCGGTGGCATTGCCCAGTTCCAGCACCGCAGGCGGGTTGATGGCAAAGATCTGCGCCTTGGGGCTGAACCAGAAGTGCTTCATGATCCGGCCGGCAATGGCGGAGGACGTCTGCGATGCCAGCGGGCGGTCTTTCCAGTCTTTCAGACGGATGAAGAACGCGCCGGAGTTCTGACCCTGCCCGGCAAAGTTGAAGCCGTTAATGGCGTAAACGGATTCGACCAGAGAGCCTTCGGCCTTGAGGACGTAGTCGGTAATTTCATGGTTGGCAGCTTCTGTTTCCGCCATAGGTGTGTTGGGCGGCATGGTAACCTGCCCGAAAATCAGCCCCTGATCCTCATCCGGCAGGAAGCCGCCGGGAAGACGCATGAACAGGAACACGGCCAGCGCGGTAATCAGGGCAAAACCCACCATAGAGAGGATGGTCTTGCCAATAAGGAACTGCACACCGCGCAGATACCCGTTGGTCAGGCGGTCAAACTGGCGGTTGAACCAGCCTGCCGGGCCTGTTGTTTTTTCATGCCCACCCGCTTTGAGCATGGTGGCGCACAGGGCGGGGGTCAGCACCATGGCCACCAGAACAGATAGCCACATGGCGGCAACAATGGTGACGGAGAACTGGCGGTAAATCACCCCGGTAGAACCGGAGAACGCGGCCATGGGCAGGAAAACGGCTGTCAGCACCAGTACGATGCCCACAAGAGCGCCGGAAATTTCATCCATGGAGACACGGGCGGCATCCACGGGGGAAAGCCGCTTTTCCGTCATCACACGTTCAACATTTTCCACCACCACAATGGCGTCATCCACCAGCAGGCCCACGGCCAGAATCATGGCCAGCATGGTCAGCGTGTTGATGGAGTAGCCCAGAATGTTCAGTACCCCGAAGGTGCCCAGCAGTACTACCGGCACGGCAATGGTCGGGATCAGTGTCGCACGGAAGTTTTGCAGGAAGATCAGCATTACCACGAACACCAGCGCGATGGCTTCCAGCAGTGTTTTGACCACTTCCTCAATGGAGAGAACGATAAACGGCTCGGTATCCAGCGGATAAACCGTCTTCAGCCCCGGCGGGAAGAATTTTTCAAGCTGCGCCACCTGTGCCCGCACGGCGGCTTCCGTCTGCATCTGGTTGGCGCCGGGGGCAAGTTTCAGCGCCATGCCGGAGGCGGGCATGTTGTTGTAGAAAGAGTTGGTATTATAGGTCTGCGGGCCCAGTTCCACACTGGCGATGTCCCCGATGCGGACCTGTGAGCCATCAGGCTGCACCTTGAGCAGAATTTTCCTGAATTCTTCCGGGGAGGTCAGGCGGGTCGGGCCGATGATGGTGGCATCAAGCCGGATCGCCTTTTTGGCGGGCAGGCCGCCCAGTTCACCAGAAGAAACCTGAATGTTCTGCGTCTGGATTGCAGTCTGAACATCTTTGATGGTCAGGCCGTAGCTGTAGAGCTTGCCGGGGTCCATCCAGATACGCATGGCGTATTCAGACCCGAACAGGGTGTGATCCCCCACGCCGGAGACGCGGCTGAGCGGGTCGGAAATGCTGGAGGCGACATAGTCGGCAATATCACTGCCGGTCATGCTGCCATCGGTTGAGATAAAGGCCAGAACCATCATGAAGTTCTTCACGGCCTTGGTGATGCTCAGGCCCTGCGCCGTGACTTCCGGCGGCAGTTTGGGCTGCGCCAGTTGCAGCTTGTTCTGCACCTGCACCTGCGCGATATCCGGGTTGGTGCCCTGTGCGAAGGTGAGGTCAATTTCCATCATGCCCGAGGCGTAGGACTGGGCGGAAATATATTCCAGATGGTCCAGACCAAACATCTGCTGGAGGATGGGCCGCACGACCGTATCGTTCACCGTATCCGCGGAAGCCCCCGGATAGGTGACGGAAATGGCGATCTGCGGCGGGGCGATGCTCGGATACTGGGCGATGGGCAGCCGGAAAATGGACAGACCACCTACCAGCATGATGATCAGGCTGATCACCCACGCAAAAATGGGTCGATCAATAAAGAAACGCGAAAAAGACATCCGGTTACTGCCCTTTATTCTGGCTGGACGTGTCGGATGCTGCCGGAGGGGCTGCGGTTTCCGTTTCCGTGGGTTTGACCTTTGCGCCGGGTTTGATTTTCTGCACTCCGACGGTCACGACGCGTTCACCGGCTTTCAGCCCGGAGGTGACCAGCCAGTCTGTGCCAATGGCCTGACCAATCTGGATCTGGCGCAGTTCCACCGTATCGTCAGGTTTGACAACCCACACCTGCGGGTCCCCGTGTGTATTGCGGCTGACGGCCTGCTGCGGCACGAGCAGCCCGTTCGGGTCTGCCCCTTCATCAAGCTGTGCATGGACATACATGCCCGGCAGCAGGAGTTTATCCGGGTTAGGCATGAGCGCACGCACGACGACGGAGGCCGTGGAGGTATCCACATTGACTTCGGAGAGGGCCATGCGGCCGGTATGTTCGTAGGTGCTGCCGTCTTCCAGCGTCAGCGTGACAGGGACTTCCCCGTTTGCCTGACGGGTAATGCGGCCTTCCGCGAGTTCCCGCTTGAGGCGCAGCAGCGTGATTGCGGGCAGATTGACGTCCACATAAATCGGGTCAAGCCGCGTGACGACGGCCGTATTATCCGTCTGGTTGGCGGTGACGAGCGCACCCACGGTAATGATGCTTCGGCTGATCCGCCCGGAGATGGGGGAATTCATGCGTGTATAGCCCAGGTCAACCTGAGCGTTTTCAACCTGACCTCTGGCTGTCAGGATCTGGCCCTGTGCTTCTTTTTCCGCAGCCAGCGCATCATCATAATCCTGATGGCTGACGGCGTGTGCCTGCACCAGAGATTTATAGCGCTGCAGTTTGGCGCGGGCGGTCACTTCCGCGGCTTCGGCCTGTGCAAGCTGGCCGCGTGCCGTGTCATACGCGGCCTGATAGCGGGATGGGTCAATCTGATAGAGCTGCTGGCCGGCCTGCACGTCCGCACCTTCGGTAAACAGGCGTTTCTGAATAATGCCGGTCACCTGTGGGCGGACCTGAGCAATTTCATACGCATCCGTACGGCCCGGCAAAATGGTATGCACGTTGACCGACTGCGGATGCAGGGTAATGACGCCGACCTGCTGTGGTGGCATGGCGGGCGGGGTCGCGGCTTTGCGGTTACAGCCGGACAGCGCCAGCAAAGCGACAGCAGAGAGCAGGACCGGGCGGAACGGGAGGGGATGCATTGTCACTCTGGCGGATCCTGCCTTTGGAAAACAAAGAAAAACAAAAAAACGGATACGGACACCTGTTCCGGCGTGCCGGGCGGCCTTTGCGGAAAGACCGGACATGTGGCGCGCAGAAGGGAGCGACGTATCAGAAAACAAACACTGGAAGCCGGAAACAGTACTAAATGTTACTGTTTCCGGCGTAAGCTAAAAGGCGGCAACCGGATCGTCAAGCCATCAGGAAAACCTCAGCGGCCAATATCCCGCAGTTTCTTTCCGGCCATAAGGTTTTGTTCAATCTCTTCCAGCGAGACGCCGCGGGTTTCAGGCACCAGCAGCTGGGTAAACACAAAGAAGACAGCATTGAGGGCGGCAATCAGGCCAAAGGTCAGCGGGGCTCCCAGAGCATTAAGCAGGCTGAGGAAGGAGACGCCGACAATCATGTTGGACACCCAGTTGGTCAGGGTGGACAGGGTAATCCCCAGATCGCGCCCTTTGATAGGCTGAATTTCCGAACACAGAACCCACATCAGCGGCCCGGCGGACATGGCGTGGGCCGCGATGAAGATCATGATAAGGAAGACGCAGAGCAGTTTGGCCGCCTGTCCGTCCAGTCCGTTATGGTTGAGCAGGGCAAGCGCCCCCATGGCAATTGTCATGGTGATGAAGCCTGCATAGAGAATAGGCTTCCGCCCCCAGCGGTCCACCAGACCGATAGCCGCAACCGTGGCCAGCACGTTTACAAAGCCGATAATGGCTGTGCACCACATCTGGGCGGTGCCGACAAACCCGGCCAGTGCGAAGATTTTTGGCGCATAATACATCACGACGTTAATGCCCGCGAACTGCTGCATGGCCTGAAGCAGCATGCCCAGCAGAATGGAACGCCGGAAATTGGCATTCTGCCAGAGCAGCGCAACGCCGCCCTGCCGCTGCTGGAGCTGTTCATCAATCGCGCGGATTTCAGCATGGGCTTCATGCGGGGTGGGGCGGAGGTCTGTCAGCACGGCCAGAGCTTCCTCCCGCCGGCCCTTCATCATCAGCCAGCGCGGGCTGTAGGGCAGGAACAGCACACCGATCACAAACAGCACGCCGGGAATGGCAATCACCCCGAACATCCAGCGCCACTGGCCGTGGTAGCTGAACAGCGTATCACTGATGAAGGCGAGAAAAATACCAACCGTGATCATGAGCTGATAGGTGGAAATCATCGCGCCGCGCGTGTTCTCGCTCGCAATTTCGGACAGATAGAGCGGGGAGGTAAAAGCGGCGATCCCGATGGCCAGCCCCATAAGGCCGCGCCCGCAGATCATGCTGGCAACCGACCATGACAGCGCACACGCGATGGACCCGATGATGAACAGCACCCCGCCGATGACAAGCGCCCATTTGCGCCCGCCCAGCCGTGCCAGCCACCCGGCCAGAATGGCCCCGATGGCGGCCCCCGCCATCATTGCGCTGACAATCCATTCCTGCGCAAAGGTGGAGGCGTGAAAGGTTTCAGCAACAAAATCCAGCGCGCCGGAAATAACGCCAATGTCCAGACCAGACATAAGGCCGCCTGTGGCGGCAAGAATGCCAATAATAATGGTGCGGATCTGAGTGGATGAGTCTGTCTGAGGCTGAACTATGGGCTGGTTTTGCATCGGGTTAACAGGTTTCCGTTAAGAAAATTATTTTTATTGGCGTTTTTGTGTTTCTCAGGACCGTGCCGGAGCATCCTTATAGGGTCACCAGCGTCCGAATAGTTTGGTCATGCCACAAAACGGCCAGAAAACCTATCTTTCGTTCAGGGACAGTCAGGGCGTGTCCTGATTGTCGCTCTCTCCAAAGCGGGAGTCCCGATGCACCCATGTGGAGAGCAGCAGCCCAAAGCCGAGCATGACGTTCAGCATGGCCGAGCCGCCATAGGAGACCAGAGGCAGCGGCACACCGCCGACCGGAATGGCCCCCATCACCATGGACAGATTGACCAGACAATAGAGAAAGAAATTCATGCTGATGCCCAGCGCCACCAGCCGCCCGAAGCGGTTGCGGCTGCGGATGGCCATGAGCATTCCGCCCAGAATCAGCAGGAGAAGTAGGCCGATCACAGTAACGGCCCCGACATACCCCCATTCCTCCGCGATCATGGTGAAGATGAAGTCTGTCTGTTTTTCCGGCAGAAAGTTCAGTTGCCCCTGAGAACCATGCAGATAGCCCTGCCCCCACATCCCGCCGGAGCCGAGCGCAATTTTGGACTGAATGATGTTGTAGCCTGCCCCAAGCGGGTCACTTTCCGGGTTGAGGAAGGTGGTAATGCGGGCACGCTGGTAATCATGCAGGTGGGCATAGGCAAATTTGGCCAGATAGGGCACGGGCAGCAGGAGCAGGGCAATCAGCCACAGCCGCATTCCGGCTGCAAAAAACATGGACGCCCCAATCCCGCCGATAATGACGGCGGTGCCCAGATTAGGCTCCTTGAGCACCAGTACCACCGGCAGCAGCACAAGAAATGCCGGGGGGATCAGCCATAGCGGATTGCCCATCCGGGCGTAGCTGATCCGGTTGAACCAGGAGGCCAGCACCAGCACCAGCGCCACCTTGGCGTATTCTGAGGGCTGGATTTGCAGGCCGCCAATCATCAGCCAGCGCTCCGCCCCCTTGCCCACATGCCCCATGCGCAGCACCGCCACGAGCAGGATGATGGACAGAACATAAAGGGGACCGGAAATGCGGACCAGCATTTTGGGCGGCAGCATGGCCACGGTAATCATGAGCACAAGACCCACGGCAAACCGGGCGGCCTGCGGGGCGGCAAATGGATAGGGCGTGCCCCCGCCTGCGGAATAGAGGGTGACGTAGCCAACCCCGGCCAGCGTGCAGATCAGCAACACGTAAAGCCAACTGATGCGCCAGAGTTTGGAGAGCAGGCGGAAGCTCGGCTCGGCGCGTAAAAGGCGTTTGTGGAATTTCATGGTTATTCAGGCGTGTCCGCAGGCGGGGCGTCCGGAGCAGGCGTTTCCGCCTCCGGGGTTGCCGCATCTGCAACACTTTCCGGCGGCGGGGTCAGGTGGTTCACCGGGTCACGCAGCAGGGTGTCCGTCATGATGTCCCGCGCCAGCGGGGCGGCGGCATCCGCGCCGGTATTGCCGTGTTCGATCACGACCGAGACGGCGTAGCGCGGGGCATCATAAGGGGCAAAGCAGATGAACAGCGCATGGGGGCGGTATTCCCATGGCAGATTGGCGGAGTTGAAGTGCCCGCTCTCACGCAGCGCACGGGAGACGCGGCGTACCTGTGCGGAGCCGGTCTTGCCGGCCATGGTGATGCCGGGCAGGCTGAGGCGGGCCTTGGGGGCGGTGCCGTGCTGTTCATTCACCACGGCAAACATGCCGCCGCGCAGGGCGGAGAGATATTTTTCGGGCATGCCGAGGTCCGGCCAGTGTTCCGGCGTGGCCTCCGGCCCGATATCACCATTCATGGCGCGGACCAGATGCGGCTGCACGGCCCGGCCCGTCGCAAGGCGGGAGGTATAGGTGGCCAGTTGCAGGGGCGTGACCTGCACAAAGCCCTGCCCGATACCGCTGACAATGGTATCGCCCCCGTTCCAGTGATGGTGGTGTGATTGCCGCCATGTAGGGGTGGGAATCAGCCCGGTGCGGGTGTGGGGCAGTTCAATATCCAGCGCCGTGCCGAGACCGAACTGGTGCGCGGTCTCGGCAATGCGGTCCATGCCGACCCTGCGGGCCATTTCATAAAAATAGACGTCACAGGAATATTTAAGCGCCTGATGCAGGTCCACCGAGCCATGCCCCCAGCGGGACCAGCAGTGGAAGCGGGTGCCTCCCACATCCAGATGGCCGGGGCAGAACACTCTGTCCGTCGGGGAGAACAGGCCGGATTGCAGCCCGGCCATGGCAACCGCGGGTTTGAACGTGGAGCCGGGGGGATACACACCGGCCACGGCCTTGTTGATCAGCGGTGTGCGCTCGTTATTGGTCCACTCAATCCACTGGGCATGGCTGACACCGCTATCAAACAGTGACGGATCGAACGAGGGCGTACTGACCATGGCCAGCACCTCGCCATTGCGGCAGTCCATCACCACGGCGGAGGCTGTCTGCTCCCCGATGCGGCTCAGAACCTTCTGTTGCAGCCCGCGGTCAATCGTCAGGCCGATTTCCGCGCCGGGCACGCCTTCCACCCGGTTCAGCTCGGACATCACGCGGCCGACGGAATTGACTTCCATTTCCACGGAGCCCGCCGTGCCGCGCAGTTTTTCATCCTGACTCTGCTCCACCCCGGCGCGGCCTACGCGCATGCCGGGCAAAGCCAGCAGCGCGGACCGGGCGACATCGCGTTCATTTGGGGGAGCAACATAGCCAATCAGATGCGCCAGCAATTCCCCTTCCGGGTAGACGCGCCGGGTGCCGACATCAATCAGCACACCGGGGAGCGAGGGCGCATTGAGTTCAATCCGCGCCATTTCCTCCCATGAGAGGAAGTCACGCAGCATGACAGGAATAAAGCGGCGCTGGTGGCGCATTTCCCGCGCGATGCGGGTGCGGTCCCGTTCATCCAGCGGGATGATGGTGGAAAAGCGTTCAATGGTGCCGGCGACGTCGGTCGTCTCTTCCGGCATCAGCAAAGCGCGCCAGTTTTCCTTGTTGTTGGCCAGCGCCACGCCGTAACGGTCCACAATGCGCCCGCGCGGCGGTGCCAGATAGCGTTTGCTGACACGGTTGCTCGCCGCCATGCGGGCGTAGCGGTCTCCGTCTTTAATCTGCAACTGGTAGAGTTTGTGCGCCAGTTCCCCCAGAGCGCCCATCTGCACGGCCATAAACAGCAGGGCCCGGCGCGTAAACACACCGCGTCCGGGGTCCTTCTGGTTTTTGATGGGCATCAGGCGGTTGCTCTCCCGCCTGCGACGCCTCAGCCGCATGGCACGTCTCCGGGCAGCATCAGGGGTCTTCCTTTTCATCCAGCCTGTGCAGAACCCATGAGAACAGGGCTGACAGCGGAGGATAGACCCCAATGGTCAGAAGAGCCTCAAACAAAGCCGGGGCAATGTCCAGCATGGCAAGCCGGAACAGGCAGGCCAGCCCCCATTGCAGCAGGCATGCCCCTGCCGCCACCAGTGCAAACACACCCCAGACCAGCAGGAAGTTCAGGCGCATCAGGCCAAAGCGGGCATAAAAGGCCACGCCATGCACCAGCAGCAGGATAAAGGCGCTGACCCCAAGCGGCGTAAAACCGACCAGATCCATAAACAGACCGAGCAGAAATACCGCCAGACCGGACATGCCGGAGGGCCGCCAGAAGGACCAGAAGAAAACGGTCGCAATAACAAGAGCAGGCAGCAGTTCCGCTGCTCCCGGAATATTCAGCGGGGCCGAGAAAAAGATGATGATCAGCGCGATAAAGAGCGAGGGCAGCAGGTGGCGTGCCCCGTGGTCAAGCCGCTGCCACAGGGTCTGGCGGGGCCGGATTTCCGGCTCCCACGCGCTCATGGAAGGATCTGGTATCATCCCGCCTGATCCTCAGCCCTGACCAAGCAGGGTCTTGAGGGGGAGGGTCAGCGTCTGTCGCGGGTGGGCCAGCGGCACATGGCCGGGCGCATCTGGCGGGTCGATCAGTGCCTGACCGAAGTCAAACACCCGCAGCATCGTCAGGTGGTCAAGCTGGGCAAACGGTACCACAACGGGCCGGCCGGGATGCAGATAATGCACCGTCCCGATAGGGAGCCCTGCCGGAAAAGCACCCGCCTGATCACTCGTCACGACTCGTTCACCTTCAATGGGCCGGGTATCCTGCGCGTAATACATCAGCCGGGGGAGGGGCGTGTTATCTCCCCCCATAATGGCGGTAGCGTGGCTGGCGTCCAGCGTGACGGGCAGGCGGCTGGCGATATCGGTAATCAGCAGGATGCGGGAGGACCGTGCCCCGGTTTCCGTCACGCGGCCCGCCAGCCCGTTGGCGGCCAGCGCGACATTCCCCACGCGCACGCCACTGTCCGTACCCGCCACCAGCAGAACAGCGCGGGCGTAAATGCCGCCGCTATCCGCCACCACGCGGCCGGTGACAAAGGCCGGTGTCGGTTCGGGAATCCAGTGCAGGGCGGTTTTCAGCGTATCGTTTTCCCGCGTGAGGGAAACGGCGACATCATACCAGCGGCGCAGATTGTCATTTTCAGTCTGGAGACGTGCGTTTTCGGACGCCATGCGTCCGGCTTCCCTCAGATTGGTGCTGACAGCCTGCACCCGGTGCTGGGCCGCAGTCATCAGCCCCCAGAGCGGGGCCAGCCCGTCGGCCACGGTCATGCGGGCCTTGTCAGCCAGTTTCCGGTCTGCCTGACCGGCAATAATGATGCCAATGGACAGCAGAACCAGCAGTGGCAACACCAGCTTGCCCAGTGCCTGACGCATCTGGATGGAGACAGGAATCATGCGGCCTCCATCACCTGTGCTGGGTCAGACTCCGTGTGTGCGTTCAGGGCGTGTCTGCGTGTTCTCCACATAAAGTGGCATGCATCCTTTCCATCAGCCGGGCTGACATAGTGTGCCGCGTTCCCCCTTTCCGGACGGAAGGGGACTCGTAGTATGATAAAAACGTGACAATTAATACATGGTTGTCAGGACGTTGCGCAGGCGCTTCATTTCTTCCAGCGCACGGCCCGTCCCCAGCGCCACGCAGGAGAGAGGGTCTTCCCCGACCGTTACCGGCAGACCGGTTGCCAGACGTAGCACTTCGTTCAGGCGGTAGAGCAGCGCGCCGCCGCCGGTCAGCACAATGCCCTTGTCCACAATATCAGCCGCCAGTTCCGGCGGCGTGTTTTCCAGAGCCGTGGTTACGGCGTCCACAATCTGGCTGACAGGTTCAAGCAGGCTTTCGGCAATCTGGGCCTGAGAGACCTGCACCTCACGCGGGACACCGTTAATCAGGTCACGCCCCTTCACGTCCAGCCACGGGCCGGGGTCTTCCGGGTCATCGGGCATCATGGCGGAGCCGAGCTTGATCTTGATGCGCTCGGCGGAGCTTTCGCCAATCAGCAGGTTATGGGTACGGCGGATGTAGGAGATAATGGCTTCATCCATCTTGTCTCCGCCCACGCGCACGGAGCGGGCATAGACAATGCCGCCCAGAGAAATCACGGCGACTTCCGTCGTGCCGCCGCCGATATCCACAATCATGCTGCCGGACGGTTCCGTCACCGGCAGGCCCGCGCCAATGGCGGCGGCCATGGGTTCTTCAATCAGAAACACGCGGCGTGCCCCGGCACTTTCCGCACTTTCCTGAATGGCGCGGCGCTCAACGGCGGTGGAGCCGGAGGGCACGCACACAATAATCTGCGGGCTGGTAAAGGCGCGGCGGTTATGGACCTTGCGGATGAAATGCTTGATCATTTCTTCCGCGACATCAAAGTCGGCAATCACACCATCACGCATCGGGCGGATGGCGGTGATGTTGCCCGGAGTCCGGCCAACCATCAGCTTGGCTTCATCCCCCACAGCCAGAAGCTGCTTTTTGCCCCGCACCTCGGCAATGGCCACCACAGACGGCTCATTGAGTACAATGCCGCGTCCTTTGACGTAGACGAGGGTATTGGCAGTACCCAGGTCAATAGCCATGTCGGCGGACATGAGACCGAGCAAACGAGAGAACATCCAGCACTCCTGGCTTGGGGAGGATGCCGTACGTGCCTGACCGCAGGCGCGCGAACGACCATACTCTGATAATCAGCTTCTATATGGGGGCAGGGCTTACCGGGGTGCAACCACCCAGACAAGACCCTGAAGCAATAAACTACCTAAAATTATACCGGCCCGGTCTGGTATAACAGAACCGGGCTGGCGGGGCGTTTTCAGGCGGTCAGTTCTTCCGGTTCTGCACGGTCACGCTTGACCAGCAGTTTGTTCAGCGCATGCACATAAGCGCGTACGGCGGAGACGACGGTATCGGCATCCGCACCCTGACCATCCACCAGTTTGCCGTCTTCTTCCAGACGTACGGTGGTGCGGGCCTGTGCGTCTGTCCCCTCCGTGACGGCACCCACGGAGAACAGCGCCAGACGGGCGTCATGCGGGAACGCGCTACGCAGCGCATTGAAGGCGGCATCCACCGGACCGTTGCCCGTGGCGTCGGCTTCAACCGTCTCACCATCAACCGTGAGGGACAGGGTGACGGAGGAGGGCTTGCCGGAGCAGGAGGTCAGGCTGAGGGCGCCAAACCGGATATGCTCGTTATCCCGCACTTCATCATCCACCAGTGCGACAATATCTTCGTCGTAAACGGCCTTTTTCTTGTCGGCCAGATCCTTGAAGCGGGCAAAGGCGTCATTCAGCTTGGCGTCATCCAGATCACCATAGCCCAGAGCTTTCAGCTTATCGCGGAAGGCGGCGCGGCCGGAATGTTTGCCCATGATCAGGGAGGAGCGGGTCCAGCCCACGCTTTCCGGCGTCATGATCTCATAGGTCGCGGCGTTTTTCAGCACGCCATCCTGATGGATGCCGCTTTCATGCGCAAAGGCGTTGCGGCCGACAATGGCCTTGTTGGGCTGGACATCAAAGCTGGTGATAGTGGCCAGCATCCGGGAGACCTTCAGCAGGCTTTCCGTATGGATCCCGGTGGTGAAGGGATACTGGTCATGCCGCGTGCGCAGCGCCATGACGATTTCTTCCAGCGCGGCGTTGCCCGCCCGTTCACCAATGCCGTTGATGGTACATTCAATCTGGCGTGCGCCGCCGCGCACGGAGGCCAGCGTGTTGGCAACGCCCAGCCCGAGGTCATTGTGGTTATGGGCGGAGAAAATCACCTGATCCGCCCCCGGCACGCGCGCCAGCAGCATGGAGAAAATGCGTTCCATGTCCTCCGGCGTGGCGTAGCCCACGGTGTCGGGAATGTTGATGGTGGTGGCGCCGGCTTTAATAGCGGCTTCCACGCAGCGGCACAGGAAGTCCGGTTCCGTGCGGGAGCCATCTTCCGCAGACCATTCCACATCATCCGTCAGATTGCGGGCGGCGGTGTTGCCGGTGGTGATCAGGTCCAGAACAGTCTCCGGTTCCATCCGCAGCTTGTATTTCATGTGCAGGGGAGAGGTGGAGATAAAGTTGTGAATGCGCTTGCGTTCCGCCGGGGCCAGAGCCTCACCGGCGGCGGCAATGTCTTTCGCGCCACCCGAGCGGGCCAGCGCGCAGATCACAGCGCCTTTGGTGTGCTGGGCAATCTGATGCACGGAGTCAAAGTCACCTCTGGAGGCAACGGGAAAGCCCGCTTCCATCACATCCACGCCCAGTGCGGCCAGAGCTTCCGCCATGCGCAGCTTTTCCGCCAGATTCATGGAGAAGCCGGGGGACTGCTCGCCATCACGCAGTGTGGTGTCAAAAATAATGACACGGTCGGCAGGCAGGCGGCCAAAGGAGGGATGATTGATGATGTGGGGTGTGGCTGACATCGGAAACGTCCTTGAAATCGGTCTTGTCTGGGGCTGGCATGCGGGTGAGGCACACCGGTATCCGGCTACGGATACGAAGGGCTTGTTCGTCTTTCCCCTAAGCGCGACGGCATGAAGCCGCCCGGATCGCTCAGGGGCTGATTAGTCGAAGAAGGAGGTCCAGACGCGTGGCCACGCCGCCCGCCTGCGCCGCAGTGCGGCACAGCAGAGACTCGGACGTGAACCAGACGGAATTCATGCGGGGCACAATACAGAGGGATTCTGTAAAAGCAACTCTAGTTTGCGCGCTGTCCGCGCAGGCAATGCAGCGTGTAGAGCATGACCCCCAGCAGCACGGCAGCAAATGTCTGATGCACCGCACCCGCCCAGACGGGCACAACCAGCAGCAGGGTGGTGACGCCCAGCGCATACTGGATCAGCACGGCCCAGCCCAGCAGCATGATGGCATTATGCGCCTTGCTGCCAAGGGTTGTGCTGCGCAGCCCAGCCAGCAGAACCGCGCCAATGCTCAGGGCCGTCAGGGTGGCCAGCAGGCGGTGGTCAAACTGGATGGCGGCTTTGTTGTCCACCAGATTCATCCAGAACGGGGAGAGGCGGGCATACTCAGCCGGAATCAGGTGGCCATCCATCAGCGGGAAGGTGTTGTAGACAAACCCGGCATGGGTGCCCGCCGTAAAGCCACCGGCCACAATGGTAATGCAGATCAGCCCAAGAGCCAGCCAGACCAGCCGCTTTGTCAGCGTGCCGCCGGGGGAGGCTGCCACAGTCTGCGGTGTGGGCCAGCGGATGGACAGTGCCGTCCACAAAATAGCGAGATACAGGGCAAGGGCGGCGCTCAGATGCAGCACCAGCCGCACCGGCTCCACCGCCGTGCTGTCCGGGCGGAAGCCGGAGGCGACCATAAACCAGCCAATGGCCCCCTGCATGGCGCCGAGGATAAAGAACACAAACAGCCGCAGCGCCAGCGCACGGGTAATCATGCCCCGGATGGTAAACCAGATAAGCGGCAGCAGCAGCACAAGGCCCATCAGGCGGCCCCAGAAGCGGTGAATCCACTCCGCCCAGAAAATGCGCTGAAATCCTTCCAGACCGAAGCCTTCATGCTGGAGGTGATATTGCGGGATGGTCTGATACAGCGCGAACAGCCGTTCCCACTCCGCATGAGAAAGAGGAGGGATAAACCCGCTGACGGGCTGCCAGTCCATAATGGACAAGCCAGAGCCGGTCAGCCGCGTCACACCCCCAATGGCGATCATCCCCAGCAGCATGAAGCACAGCAGGAACAGCCAGTTGGAAATCAGGCGGCGATGGTTGGGGGCCATATCGGCATAGCGCGGAAGAGAGGAGGACATGGCACCCTTTGGCCTGTGTTGTGTCTGATAAACGGGGTTTAAACCCTGCTTGCGGCTGGCGGCAAGAAGATGGTACCAGCCGGCAGGATGGAACAGACATCTCCCTCCGCCTCCGGGCCTGTTTTGCGGTTTTTGCGCCCCGCGCTGATGCTGGCCTTTCTGGTGGCCGGTGCGGTGCTGCTGCGCGCCGTACCGGGGCTGCGGCATGTGCTGGACAGTACGGCCCTGCTGCGGGATGGCGTATGGGGGCGCGTGGTGTTTCTGGCGGGGGCCTCTGTCTGGTGTGCGTTTGGCCTGCCACGGCAGGTGGCGGGGTTTGCCGCCGGGCTGGCCTATGGCGCGGTAGAAGGCACGGTAATGATTACCCTGGCCTCCACCGCGGGGTGTGTTGCCGGGTTTTTCTGGGCGCGCTGGGGCGGGCGGCAGTGGGCGCAGGCCCGGCTGGGTGCGCGTTTTGCCCGGCTGGATGCCATGCTGAGCCGCCAGCCGTTTCTGAGTATTCTGACCTTGCGGCTGTTGCCGGTCGGCTCTGCGTTGCTGCTGAATCTTCTGGGCGGTGTTTCCGGCATAGGCGTGCTGCCGTTTGCCGCGGCGACGGTGCTGGGTGGCCTGCCGCAGAATGTGGTGGCGGTGCTGCTGGGGGCCGGAGTACGGCTTGACGCCGTCTGGCAGTTTGTGCTTGGCGGAGGGCTGTTTGTGGCCTCTGGCGTGCTGGGTGTATGGCTGCTGCGCCGGGCGCAGGTTGGCCGTATTGTGCAGGACTCCAGCCAGACGGGTCAGCCTGACGCGTAGGCATTCCGCGCCTGCGGGGCGGCATTACACTGATGCTGCATTTCTGTTCTTCACTTTTCTCTCTGTCCTGTCAGGGCGATGTCCTGTTCAGTTCTTCCTCTGCCCTCTTTTTTCTTTCCGGAGCGCTACGATGGCATCTGCCACCGTCTCACGAGAGCCTGTTTCTGCCATTTTTCCGCAGGGAGTCCCGCGCTGGCTGCCGCTCCTGCTGGGGTTTCTGACCGCTGTTGGCCCCATTTCCACTGATATTTATCTGCCAGCCTTCCCCGCCATGGAGCAGTCGCTTCATACCTCGGCGGGCAATGTGCAGATGACGTTATCCATCTGGTTTGTGGGGCTTGCCATCGGCCAGATTACCATGGGGCCTCTGGCGGACCGGTACGGGCGGCGCTGGCCCATGCTGGCGGGGAATCTGATTTACGGTCTGGCCTCCGCCGTCTGTGCGTTTGCGCCGGATATCATCACCTTTTCCATTGCGCGGTTTGTGGCGTCTATCGGGGCTTCGGCCAGTCTGGTGATCCCGACCGCATGCGTGCGTGATATTGTGCCGGACCGGAATGCCGGGGCCAGAATGTTGTCCCAGCTGGTGATGGTGATGGGCGTTGTGCCGATTCTGGCCCCCATGCTGGGCGGGATGGTTGTGGCCGTTACGTCCTGGCGCATCATTTTCTGGGCTTCGGCAGTGTATGGGCTGCTGTGCGTGGCGCTGGTGCTGTGGGTGCTGCCTGAAACGCTGCCCTACCAGAAGCGCGTCTCCCTCTCCCCCATGACACTCGTCACCCGGTATCTGACCCTGCTGCGGGACCGGTCTTTCAGCTCTCACGCGCTGATCACCGGCTTTTCCACCTTCATGCAGTTCAGTTACCTTACGGCAGCCTCGTTTGTTTTTATCAAGATCTTCGGGTTCACGCCGTTCCGGTTTTCCATGCTGTTTGGCATTTTTTCCGTATTTATGATCGGTGCGTCCCAGCTGAACGGCCTGCTGGTGGGGCGGATCGACTCTGCCCGCCTGCTGGTTATGGCGGTGCTGGTGGCGGTGCTGGGCGGCGCTCTGGTGGTGGCTGTCAGCCTGTGGGGGGATTGGTATGCAGGAGCGGAATGGCGTACCCACTATGAAGTGTGGTTCCTTATTGCCGCGATGGTCCTCACCCTTGCGCCAACGGGTTTTATCTTCCCCAATGGCATGATGGGTGCGCTGGCGGATCATCCCTCTCTGGCAGGGGCGGCTGCGGCTCTGGCGGGCACCATGCAGTATGTGCTGGGCGCGCTGGCCGGTGCGGTACTGGGGATGTTCCCCACAACCTCAGCTCTGCCTATGGCGGGCTGTATGTTTTTGGGTACAGTAATGATGCTGGTCATGTGCGCGCTCCGGCCCGGAGGGTTGCGCAGCACAAGCGGTCAGCAGAGCGACTGAGGCAGATACGGGTGCTGGGCCCTGACGCCGCAGGCAATGGAAGACGGAGCTAGGACGGCATGGCACGGCATCCCGCAAGACGGGCGCATATTCTGGCGCTGATTGGCGCCGGTCTGCTTATTGTCACATTCGGCACAATGGGGATTGAGCTGGGGAATGAAATGGCCCGCCATGGTGATCTGGATCGCCAGAGCACGGCGGCGGGCAGTTACCTGCGCAATCTGCACCATGCCACCAGTGAGGCCCGGATCTGCCATTACGCCTGGCTGGCCAAAGGGCAGGAGCGGGACCAGACCTGTTATGAGCGCGCCATAGCCCAGCTTTCCACGGCCCGGCAGGACTTTACGGGATTTAAGGCCGTCCAGAAGCGGGAAGGCGGGGAACGGTCCGAACCGCTGAACGCGGTGGAAAGTGCCCTGACACAGATTGCAGGCTGGAAAACCGCTGGCGGTGCCATCCCCGAAGGGGGTGAGCAGGTTCTGGGCACGCTGGATGATAATCTGTCTGTGCTCAGCCGCGTCAGCACGCTGGATCAGGCAGACCGTGTGGCCAACATGGTGCGCAATACAAGCTGGCAGCGGCGTCTGGGCCTTCTGGGGATTCTGACGGGTGTTCTCAGCCTGATTTCCGCAGGCTGGGTTCTGGACCGTTCCTCTCTGGCCGCAGCCCGGGCCGAGGCGTCCTCGCGGGATCTGGCGTTGCGTCTGCGCGCCACACTGGACAGCCTCAGTCTGGGGGTTGCCCTGTTCGGGGCGGATGGCCGGCTGTGGCACTGGAACGAGCAGCTGGGCACCGTGCTGGGGCTGGAAAAGGACTTTCTGAAACTCGGCCTGTCCTATGAGGAGCTGAGTGCGGTTCTGGTGGTGGGCGGTGTGCCGCTGCTGGAGCCGTTTGAACATATTGAGGCCAGTCTGCTGAAGGGCGAATCCGCGCCGCCGGTCATGGTGGAATGTCACGGGATTAACGGCGCGGATCTGGAACTGTGCCGCACTTTGTTTTTTGCGCCCGACGGCGCGGCTGAGCGCCGGGGCTTTGTGCTGACGGCGGCGGATATCACGCTGCGCCTGCGCAGTGAGCGCGCTCTGGGTGAAGCTCAGAAACTCCGCGCCCTCGGCCAGCTGACGGCCGGGATCGCGCATGACTTCAAAAATCTGCTCACCGTGATTCTCGGCAATCTGGAACTCGCGGCGGATCATGACCAGCCGGACCATGTGGAGCAGCGGCAGGAATATCTCTCCGCCGCGACCCACGCCGGACGGCGGTCCGAGGCGCTGACAGGCCAGTTGCTCTCCTTCATGCGGCGGCAGAGTTCCACACCGGATTCGCTCTCTCTGGCTGATCTGTTTTCCTTTCTGAGCGGCCTGCTCGGGCGCATTATCGGTTCCCGTATTGTGGTGGAATGTGGGGATGTGTCGGGTGTGTGGTCTGTCCGTGCGGACCCGGCCCAGCTTGAAAGTGCGGTGCTGAACCTCGCCATCAATGCGCGGGATGCCATGCCCAAAGGCGGCCGCCTGCGGATTGCGGCCCGGAATGTGACGTTCTCCGTCAATGCGGACCTTATGAGCCTGCCGGTGGAAGAAGGCCGCACCATGCGTGTGGTGTCTGACCCAACGCCCCTGACTGCCGGGGACTGGGTGCGGCTGGACGTGATTGATAGCGGCTGCGGCATGACGAAGGAGGTGCTGGCGCATCTGTTTGAGCCCTTCTTCACCACCAAAGGGGAAGGGGCAGGCACGGGGCTCGGCATGGCCATGGTTCTGGCATTTTCTCAGCAGGTGCGCGGGCGTGTTGTAGTTGCCACCGGCTCGTCCAGCGGCACGGAAGTCTCTCTGTGGCTGCCACGGGCCGTCACGGATGTGAAAGAGGTCGTGCTGCCTAAATCTCAGCCGGTCGCACAGGTACAGGAGCGTCAGATGCAGGTTCTTGTTGTGGAAGATGATGCCGCGATCCGTGATATTGTTGTCACCATTCTGAGCATGGCCGGGCACCGGGTGCTGGAAGCGGGCGATGGTGAGCAGGCGTTTGACGTTGCCGCGGCGGCCAAAGGGCGGATTGATCTGCTGGTGACGGATATTCAGCTCCCCGGCCCGCTGGATGGGGTCACCCTCTCCCGCGTGCTGGCCGGGCGGGATGCCGGGCTGGCTGTTATCTATATGTCGGGTGAGATTACGGCGGACAGCCCGCCCCCGCCCGGCGCGCTGGAAGGCGCGCGGCTGCTGGCCAAGCCGTTCCGCAGGGACGGGCTGATGCAGGCCGTTACCACGGCGCTGAGTGCGCGGGCGGGAGTCTGACCCCACCGCTTCTCTCTTGCGGAAGGGGGAGGGGCGGGCTAGAGCGAGTGCCGCAAAAAACCATCGGAAAGGACACCACGGGCCATGACGCAGCACGAGGATATCGACCTGAAGCGTTATATTCGGAACATTCCGGATTTTCCGAAACCGGGTATCCTGTTTTACGATATTTCCACGCTGATGCGGGAACCGGATGCCTGGCAGATCGCCATGGGCCGTCTGGCCCGCCAGATTGCACCGTGGGAGCCGGATATGCTGGCCGCCGTGGAATCCCGCGGGTTTCTGACTGCCGCCCCGCTGGCGGACCGCCTTGGCTGCGGGATGCTGATGCTGCGTAAACCGGGCAAGCTGCCGGGTGCGACCATCTCCCATACCTATGATCTGGAATATGGCAGCGATACTCTGCAAATTCAGGCCGACGCCATTAAACCCGGCCAGCGCGTTGTGGTGATGGATGATCTGCTGGCAACAGGCGGCACGCTGGCTGCCTCCGTGACGTTGCTGCAAAAAGCCGGAGCGCAGGTTGTTGGTGCGTCCGTGCTGGTGGAACTGACAGGCCTTGGCGGACGCGCAAAGGTGGACGCTCCGGTGAAGACCCTGCTGTCTTACGAGGACTGATGTTCACGGCGTCTTTCTGGCTTATTATTTTTGGCCGGGACGCCTGCCTGTCAGGCATAGCGGCATAGTTAAGGTGTGAATACGTTTTTGGCCGGGCCTGCGCTATGAACACAGCATGGCAGGTCTTTCCTTAAACGATGTCTGGCTGCGTGCTGCATGAGGCGTGCGGCGCTCCACCCCGGTCAGCTCTGGCAGGCCTGTGCGCAAATTGCGCGCCAGACTCTGCTGGGGTCTGGCCCGCCGCGCAAACTTGACCATTTTCGCTGGCTGTACGCGCCGGACCTCCTCTCTTTTGGCTACGCACTGCGGACCACCATTTCCGCCCTGATCGCCCTGGGCATTGCCCTGTGGTGGGAGCTTGGCAGCCCGCAATGGGCCGCGCTCACGGTCTGGATGGTGGCGCAGGGCACGCGCGGCAAATCCATTGCCAAAGCGCGCTGGCATATGTTCGGCATGGTGGTGGGCACACTCTGCGCCATTGTGCTGGTGGCCTGCATGCCACAGGCCCCGCTGCTCTACCTGTTCTGTCTGGCCGGGGGGATCGGGGCGTTCTGCTTTATCGGCACGCTGCTGCCCGGCCCCGCCGCCATGACTAACTACCGGATTCACGGTATGCGGGCGTCCGGTTTTACCTACGCCATTATTGCGCTGGATGGTGTTCTGGCCCCGGACCATATTTTTGAAATTGCCATGGCGCGCGCTACCTACATCACGCTGGGCATTGTGGTGGAAACCACCATTTCCTCCCTGTTCCAGTATCGGCTGGAAAACCGCGCCAGAAACCGGCTGGCCAGCAATTTTGTGCAGGCGCTGGGCGGGGTAACGCGCACATTGGGGAGCCTGCTGCAAGGGGATAAACACTCCGTCACCACCTCGCCGGAAGTGTTTTCCACCATTCTGACGCTCAGTGATCAGGTCGAGTTTGCCGAAATTGAGATGGGCAAACACAAGCATGAGGGCGACCACGCGCGCGCAGCCCTTGCCGCCATGACAGTCCTGATGTCCCGTGGGCTGGATCTTGCGGCCCTGCTACAGGTGCCGGACAGCAATGGCGGGCATTATCAGCAGACTGCTGCGGATGTGAGCCATTTTTTGCAAACGCTGCCGGGGCGTCTGGATCAGGGGCAGTCCATTACGCCGGTTTTGCAGGATCTGGACGAATTATGTGCCTCCTGCCGCCAGCTTGCGGCCTCCTGTCTGGATGAAGAAATGGTCGCGGCCATGCATGTGCCCGTTGACCGCGCGGAAGAGCGCGTGATCTCCCGGCAGGGCCAGCTTCTGCACAAGCTGGGTGAGATGATGGACGAACTGCGGCTGGCTCTTGAGCAGTTTGATATGAGCCGCAACCCGCAGCCGCATGACCATTTCCGCTACGCCATGCGGACCTACCGGGACTGGCGGATGGCCTTTACCAATAGTCTGCGCGCGTCTGTCACCATTTTCTGTTCCGGGCTGATCTGGGTCGCGACAGCCTGGCCGGATGGCCTGACATTCATGATGTTTGTCTCCATTGTCTGCGCCCTGTTCTCCACGCTGGAGCAGCCTGCCATGGCGACAAAGGCGTTCCTGCACGGCACCATCTGCGTCATCGGCATGTGCGGGCTGCTGGATTTGTGGGTGCTGGCGCAACCCACCACGTATGAGATGCTGGCCCTGTGTCTGGCCGTGCCCATGCTGGTGGGTGGGCTGGCCTTTGCGTATCTGCCGCTTATTCTGGCGGCGGTGGCGTATAACCTGTTCCTGCCTATTCTGGTCGGCCCGCTTAATCAGGGCCGGATGGATGAAATCCTGTATTTCAACACCGCTCTCCCGCTCCTGCTGGCCATGGTGTTTGCGATGTGGATGTACCGGGTATTCCTGCCGTTTGACCCGGACGGCCTGCGATGGGACCTGCGGCTGACCATTCTGCGTTCCCTGCGGCGGCTGGCCAGCCAGCGCGTGCCGGAACTGCCAGCGGAAGTGGTGGGGCGGAGTGTGGACGGGTTTGTGCGCCTGTCCAGCATGACGCCGGATAAAAAATCCTTTGTGCTCAACCGGTATCTGAGCGGCGTGTTGTCCGGCATGACCATCGGGCTGAATGTGCTGCGGCTGCGGGCCATTCTGGCGCAGGGCGTGCTGCCGCCGGGCGCACAGCGCGCCACGCAGGCCATGATGAACCGGATGCAGCGGTTTACAGGCCGGTATGGCGGGCAGTATGGGCGCACAGCCCGCGCCACCCGTCTGGCGGTGGCGTATCTGGTGCAGCGTGAGCAGGTGGAAACAAATCTGTCCGTGCGTGTTGAAATGCTGCGGGCGCTGGCCAGTCTGCGGGTTATTGCCACGGAACTGGAGCAGAATCAGGACTTTTTTGATGCCTCTTCCCCTTATCTCGACAAGGCGTTTTCCTGACCGTGTTTTGACTCTTGCTGTGCCAGCGGGCATGCACGGAGACCCGCCCCGTTTTGGTGCGCTTACGTAAAGAGATATCCTGTTTCTTTCTGTTCAGACGGATCCTGCATAATGACCGCCTCCTCTCAGACGTCATTCTGGCAAGAACAGGCCGACAGCCTGTACCCACGGGTAAGCCATGTTATTCCGGCCATGGAGTGGCCTGCCTTTTCTGAAGATATCGCGGCTATTCTGGCGCTTAAGGAAAAGCATAACGCGGTGATTCTGGCGCATAACTATCAGACGCCGGAAATCTTCCATTGTGTGGCGGATGTCACGGGGGATTCCCTTGCTCTGGCGCGCAAGGCGCAGGAGGTGGAAGCCGATGTGATTGTCATGGCGGGCGTCGCTTTTATGGCGGAAACCGCCAAACTGCTGAACCCTTCCAGAACGGTGCTTCTGCCCTCTGTTGAGGCCGGGTGCTCTCTGGCGGACTCCATCACCGCGGCGGATGTCCGGCTGTTGCGTGCGCGTTATCCGGGCGTGCCGGTGGTGACGTATGTCAACACGTCGGCCGATGTCAAAGCTGAGAGCGATATCTGCTGCACATCCGGCAATGCCCGCAAGGTGATTGAAAGTCTGGGTGTGGATGAAGTGATCATGATCCCGGATGAATTTCTGGCGCAGAATGTTGCGAAGGAAACCGGGGTAAAAATCATCACATGGAAAGGCCATTGTGAGGTGCATGAGCGCTTTACGCCGGAAGAAATCCGCGCATGGCGGGCCGCATATCCTGGCCTTGTTGTGCTGGCGCACCCGGAATGTCCGCCGGAGGTGGTGGCGGAAGCCGATTTTTCCGGCTCGACCGCTGGAATGTCAGACTTTGTGGCGTCCGGTCAGGCCGGGCGTGTGCTGCTGGTGACGGAATGTTCCATGAGCGACAATCTGGCGGTGGACCATCCGGAGGTCGAATTTGTCCGCCCGTGCAATCTGTGCCCGCACATGAAGCACATCACCCTCGCCGCCATCCGGAAGTCACTGGAACAGACGGAAGTGGAAGTTACGGTGGATGCCAGCGTGGCGGACCGTGCCCGCCTGTCGATCGAGCGGATGCTGGCCGTCTGAGGACAGTCTTCCGCCTGCATTTTTAAAAACAGAGAATGAGAACATCATGCTGCCTGCTCTGCCCGATATCATGCTGGAACCGCTGGTGCGGGCCGGATTGCTGGAAGATCTGGGTCGCGGAGGGGATCTGACGACAAACGCGGTGCTGAAAGGCACGGAACGGGTCCGGGTTTCCCTGCGCTGCCGGGAAAAGGGTGTTCTGGCCGGGCTGGATCTGGCCAGACTGTCTTTTCATCTGATGGACCCGTCTTTGCTGTTTGAGCGCCTGAAGATGGACGGCACGCATCTGGAAGCGGGCGATGTGGTGGCCGTGGTGGAAGGGTCTGCCCGGTCCATCCTGACGGGCGAGCGCGTGGGGCTGAATTTTCTCTCACATCTGAGCGGTATTGCCACCGCCACAGCGGCGATTGTGGCCAGTATGGCGGGCACAAAARCCCGGCTGTGCTGCACCCGTAAAACACTGCCCGGCCTGCGGGCGGTGCAAAAATATGCGGTGCGGGCCGGCGGAGGCATCAGCCACCGGATGGGGCTGGATGATGCTATTCTGATCAAGGACAATCATATCGCGCTGGTAGGCAGCGTGCATGAGGCCGTGGCGCGGGCGCGCAAAGCGGCGGGTCATATGGTGAAAATTGAAGTTGAGGTCGATACGCCCGAGCAGTTGCAGGAGGTTCTGGCCGGTGAGCCGGTGGATGCTGTGCTGCTGGACAACATGCCGGTGCCGATGCTGCGCACATGCGTGGAGATGATCAACGGCCGCCTGCTGACGGAAGCCTCGGGCGGCATTACTCCCCAGACCGCCGCGGCCATTGCGCAGGCCGGGGTCGATCTTTTATCCGTTGGCTGGCTGACCCATTCCGTCAAGGCGCTCGATTTCGGTCTGGATTTTGAAAAGAGTCTCTGAAGACCGCCTGAAAAGAAGATCCCCTGAAAATCTGGACAGTTTCACAAAAAAATGATGCTCGGGGCTTGCTGTCTCTCTGCCCTTTCTGACACCCTTGGGGCAGGTTTCGCGTTGGTTTACACTGCGTAGTCCTGATCCCATGGGTGTCCGTGCCGGAACATCATGGGATGATGCCTGAGAAACGAGAGGCCGCCTTTTATGTCTGAGTCCTTAACCCCTGCATCATCCTGCCCGGCGGAAGACTGGTCGGACTCCCGTGTGCGGGTTTTCCTGCGTGAGATGTTTGATGCTGCGGTGGCGAGCGCCAGCCCGTTTGAGGTTCTGGCACGGTTTTTGCCGGAAAAGCCTGCAGGGCGCTGCATTGTGGTCGGTGCTGGCAAAGCGGCGGCCTCCATGGCCGCAGCACTGGAAGCCGCATGGCCGGATGTGTCGTTGGAAGGGGTAGTGGTCACGCGCGACGGACATGCCATGCCCACGCGGTCCATCCGCGTTCTGGAGGCCTCCCACCCTGTGCCGGATGAACGGAGTGAGCAGGCTGCGCGGGATATTCTGAACACCGTCAAAGGGCTGGGGGCGGATGATCTGGTTATTGCGCTGATTTCCGGCGGCGGGTCCGCCCTGCTGGCTCTGCCTGCCGAGGGCATCACGCTGGATGAAAAAAAGCAGATTGCCCGCACGCTCCTCCATTCCGGCGCGACCATTACGGAAATGAATACCGTGCGCCGCCATCTCTCGGCTATTAAAGGTGGCCGTCTGGCGCAGGCCGCCTACCCCGCGCGGGTGGCAACTCTCGTGATTAGTGATGTCCCGGGGGATGATCCGGCGGTGATTGCCAGCGGCCCGACCGTGCAGGATGAAACAACGGCGGAGGATGCGCTGCGGATTATCCGTAAATATGACATCACTTTGCCGCCCGCTGCGCAGGCCCTGCTCCAGCGTGAGGCCGGGGCAGACCGTCAGGCCCCCCCGCCGGTTGCTGAGCGCAACAGCCTGACGATGATCGCAACCCCGTTCTTCGCGCTGGAAGCCGCAGCAGACGTCGCGCGCCGGGCAGGGGTCACACCCATTATTCTGGGGGATGCGCTGGAAGGGGAAAGCAGTTCTGCCGGAATTCTGTTCTCCGGTATGGCGCGCTCCGTCCGGCAGCACGGTCAGCCCGTGGCGGCCCCGGCTGTGCTGCTCAGCGGTGGGGAGACGACCGTTACCATCCGGTCCGGTGAAAAACCGGGCAAGGGGGGGCGTAATACGGAATTTCTGCTGGCCTGCGCGCAGAGTCTGGCCGGAGAACCGGGGATCTGGGCGCTGGCGGGGGATAGTGATGGTATTGACGGCACGGAAGATGCCGCTGGGGCCCTGATCGGCCCCCACACACTGGCTCGTGGCACCGCTATGGGCCTGAGTGCCGAAGATTTTCTCAAACGGCACGACAGCTACAGCTATTTTAAAGAGCTGGATGACCTCGTGATGACCGGCCCGACACTGACGAATGTCAACGACATTCGTCTGGTTCTGGTTCTGTAAGTCTGGCTCTGGCTCTGGCTCTGGCTCTGGCTCTGGCCGGGGTGGGGCGGGCGGTCCATCCGCCCGCCCGTCCGTCCGGAATTATTCGTGCCGGAGGGTCACAACCAGCACATCCCGGTAGGCCGGGCGGTCGGGATTCACCGGCTGGACGGGGGTCACGCCGTGATACACCCGGCTGTCATTCACCAGTGCGGTGTCCATCGGGTCCGTCAGGGTAAAACTGCCGACTGTCTGGCGGTTGAGGTCATGGATTGTGGTCTCACCGCGCGCAATGTTTTCCCGGCGCACCATCATGACGCACACCCAGTCCACCCCGTCCCGGTGCAGTCCTTCCGGCGTGGGGCGACCGGCTGAATCCGGGCTGGCCTCAATCCGGAACTGATGCACTTCCGCATGCCAGGCCACGGGGCGCTGGTCCTGCGGGGTGAGATCATCCGCAATATGCTGCGTCAGGCGCAGGATGGCCCGCAGCGCCGGATGCTCGCCAATGGCGGGGGTAATGGCTTTAAACCAGCGTTCAATCCCGCCATTGAGCGTGTTGTAATCGCGGCTCTGATAATGCGGCTGGTGAGGTTTGCGGAGGATCTGCTCTTCCGTCAGCGTAAAAGTCGCGTGGCGGCGGCGGCGGTAGCGGCCACCATCCGCCATATAGCGGTCTACCCCCAGATGGTTCCAGCTTTCCGCAAACTCCTCCCATCGTTCCATCCCGAACTGTTCCAGAAGCGGGCGCACGGCCGCAGCCTGCTCATAGGCAAAGCCGTTCTGGCCGAGCGGCGCTTCAAGGGCTTCCAGCGGTTTTAAGGCTGCTGGCGGGAGGGCGTGCGGAAGGGTGTCAGGCATGGGGCGGACCTTCTCCAAAAGCAGCAGCCGGGGAGCTTTCATCTTCAGGCTTTTGCAGGCCTGCGTCAGATTTTTCTGCGGCTTCAATCGCCTGTGCATCCGCAGCGGAGGGCTGGGAGGCTGGCTGAGGCACAGGCTGTGCTGTGCCGGGTCTGGGTTGCGGGGCATGGGCTGTGGCGGGCACCAGCGCATCCGGCACATCATCCACAGCAAGATGCATGCTGTTGCCCGGCGGCGTGGTGTAATAGGAGGTTGGTGTGTAGAACTTCACGCCAGCATCCACCATCAGGTTGGCCAGACGGCGGTAGAACTCGCGCTGCACCTTCCACTTCATCATCGGTGCGGTCTTGATAGCCCCGACCAGAACCGCGCCGTTGCTGTCCGTTTTATCAACCCCCAGATCCGCATAGTCCGAGAAGATCATGTGGCTGAAGGCGTCCTCTTTGCGCATCTGGGCCACAACGCTGGCCATCAGCTTGGCAACCTTGACGGAATCCTCGCTCAGATCCAGCACCTGTTTGACGATAATCTGGTTAAAGCCGCGGCCCGTATTGGCAATGGAGGTCACGGAGGAGAAGGGGATGATGTGCAGGTCCCCGTCAATGGAGCGCACCCGCAGTGTGCGGATGGACAGATGTTCCACCGTGCCGGACACGCCGCCCGTGGTGACCCAGTCCCCCACCTGAATGGCATCTTCCGCCAGCATGAAGAACCCGGTGATAACGTCCTTCACCAGACTTTGTGAACCAAACGACAGACCCACACCCATAATCCCGGCACCGGTCAGCAGCGGGGTCACGTTAATACCAATCTGTGAGAGCGTGGTGACGGACACCACGATGATGATGATGGCCAGCAGCACAGTGCGGATAATGGGCAGCACCGTGCGCAGACGCGTTGCGCGGGAGGCCTGAGAGGAGGACGTGTAGCGGTCAATCTGCTTGTTCAGCAGGCCATTGATCACTTCCCAGGCCAGAGCGGCAATTGTAGCCCCGATAGCCAGACTGAGTGCTGCGCCGACAAGCCGGGAGCCAAGGGGTGAGTGGAAGAAGAACTGGAAGCTCGGCAGGCCCCAGCTCTGCGTGATGATCACACACGTCATGAACGCGATCACAATAGTCAGCGCACGGCGCACAAACGGGTAATAGTAGTCCGCCCGTTTCTGGAGGCCGGGATATTCGGCTTCCACGGCCTCACTGACGCGGAACAGACGGTCCTGCATGCCGTAAGCCAGCACGGCCACCAGCCGGGAGAGCACCAGAAAGGCAAAGGTCATGCCCGTGCCGCGCAGAATCCACTGATACCCGCCCTTGAGATGGGCCGCCCAGACAAACCACAGCGCGATATCCAGAAACAGCACCGGAATCCACCAGAAGCGCGCCAGCGTGCCCACAAAGGCCCAGAAGGCTTTTTTGCGCATGGCATCAGACGGCTGGAGCGCATTGGCTACAATATGGCGTACACGCCAGATAAAGGCGGCAATCAGCAGATGCTGGATGAGCACCACGGCGCGCAGCATGGCTTCTGTGCCGCGGGGGGCCATATTGAACTCGCTGCCCAGCGTGGACAGGCAGATCACCAGTGAGGGCGCTGCGACCAGCACGTTCCACCAGCGGGTGAGCATCCGGGCTGTTTCATCTCTGGCGGGGGCCAGACGGATCGCGGGAGAGCGCGGGGCCAGAGCCGTTTCCACCAGCAGATACAGGCAGCGGGCAATGACATACGCATTGGTCAGCGTGATGGTGACGATACTGGCCTGCTGGGTGGTGGTCAGGAATTCCGCCCCCAGATAGCCCAGCCCGAAAAAGACGGCCACGGGCAGAAGTTTGAGCAGGAAATGCAGGATATTGTAGGGCACACGGATGAGGTAGCGCATGACCTCATTGCGTCGCCGCTGGTCATCCGCACGGGTCTTGGTGTTGTCCCCATCCGGGGTGGAGGTGGCAGCCTGCACATTTTCCACCGCAACGGCGGCATCCTGCTTCCGCTCACGCGCTTCCGCATGGGCCGTGACGGCATTCAGCGGCTTTTTGAGCAGCATGCTGGAGACGCGCTCCAGCGCGAGTGCCACCAGCATGATGATCAGAGCACGGCTGAAGGCATCAATCAGCGTCTGACGGGACTGCGGATTACTGATCTGCTGATGGAACCAGAACCCGACGGATCTGAGGTCCTTGAACAGGGCGGTAAAGTTCTGCGTGTAGCCGTGCAGGGAGCTTGTCAGGCTGTCCAGTTCAGAATGGACATCACTATCAATCACCGCGGTCGGGGTATCTTTTTTGGCGGCTGGTGCGGCGGGCTGCGCAACGGGGAGCCCTTTGGCCATCAGCGTCAGGGTATTGGTGAAATCCTGCCGCTTCTTTGGGTCATTCAGAACGCTGAGGAGCTGCTCCGCATCCTGACGGCTGAGCGTGCCGGCCGGAGAGGGCGCTGGCGTGGCGGCGGGGGCAGCAGCGGTTTCCGCCGCCAGAGCCTGACTGGTCAGCCGGGGCGCAATCCCGAACACCAGAAGACAGATAAAGCAGAGCCCGAGGGCAAATCTGACCGGGGAGAAAAGGGGAGAAGCCGTGGAGGCTCGGGTCGTGCTCTGGTGCAGGCTCTCTGCCGCCATAACGTGCCGTATCCTTGTTGAAAATATCGATCAGGAAAGGGGCACAGTACGGCCCCATGCGTAAAAGGAAGGGTAAGGGGCAAATCTGGCAGCATCAAGAGGCACCCGGAGCAGACGGGCTGGCCGCCAGACGGGGGGCTTACATCCGGCGGTCGAACGTGACGATCTGGCTGTTTTCTGCACGCAGGACCAGCGTTCCGGCAATCAGGTCATGCAGCCCCTGCTTGTGGCGCGTAAAGGCCACCATCAGCACACCAATATGGAGGATGGGGAAGGAAATAAGCGCCTTGATCAGGAAACGCACAGTCGCCCGGCCAATGGAAATCCGGTCGCCCTGAAGCGTGGTGACTTCAAGCTGGCAGAGCCGCTTGCCCGGTGTTGCGCGGAAGCGGGAGGATTCAAACAGGATGAAATACAGCGCGGGCACCAGCGCCATCAGCAGGCCCGGCAGGTGCCAGTTGCCGACCTGAATATGCGGGATCAGGACGGAAATGGTGTCGGGCTGCACGCGCTGCGCGATATCCACCACATCGACCGTCTGGCCGGTGCTGTCCGGAACAGGCAGTTCCTCCCACTTCACCCTGAAGTCCGGCAGGATGAAATAGCCCAGCACGGTATCCACGGTTGTGAGAATGATGCTGTCAATCAGGAACGCCCAGACGCGCCACCAGAACCCGGCATAAATCCAGACAGGGCGGCCATCACCCGCTGTGGCAAAGCTAGCCCCGGCCTGTGTGCCGGATGGTTGCCCCCAGCCGGGAGGAAAAGCGGAAGAGGACATCAGCTCTGTTCCTTAAAGCGTAATCAGCTCCGGTAGGATCCGTTGATATCGATGTAACCGTGGGTCAGGTCACAGCTCCACGCACGGGCGGTGCCGTTCCCAAGGCCAAGATCCACAGCGATGTCGATCTCATGGCCCTTCATGTGGGCGACAACCGGTGTTTCATCATAGCCGGGCACAACCGTGCCGTCACGCGCAATGCAGACGCCGCCGATGGAAACGGAAAGCGTGTCCCGGTCCGCGGGTTCCCCGCATTTACCAACGGCCATGACAATGCGGCCCCAGTTGGCGTCTTCCCCCGCGACGGCGGTTTTTACCAGCGGGGAATTCCCGATCGCCATAGCGATGCGCCATGCGGAGTCGTCCGAGACGGCACCGCTCACGCTGATGGTCATGAGCTTGGTGGCGCCTTCTCCGTCCCGGATCACAAGCTGGGCCAGATCATGCAGCACGCCCTGAAGAGCCTCGCGGAAGTCCGTCAGGGCTTCCGCATTGGCCTGTGTGCTGGCGGATAATTCATCATTCCCGGCGGCGCCGGTGGCAAACAGCAGCACCATGTCCGAGGTGGAGGTGTCTGAATCAACCGTGATGCAGTTGAAGGTTGTTTTAACACCCTGAGAGAGCAGGGCCTGTAGCACGGGGGCCGGGAGGGCGGCATCGGTCGCAACAAAAGCCAGCATGGTGGCCATGTCCGGAGCGACCATGCCGCTGCCTTTGGCAATGCCCTGAATAAGAACATCCGTGCCATTAAGTTTTGCGGTGCGGACGGCTGCTTTGGGGAAGGTGTCCGTGGTCATGATGCCACGGGCCGCGGCTTCCCACCCGGTAGCGGACAGAGTCTCATGTAGGGCCGGGAGGGCCGCCGTCATGCGCTCATGCGGCAGAATTTCCCCAATGACGCCGGTGGAGGCCAGATAGACGGCCTGCGGGGTGCAGCCCGCCAGCAGAGCCGTGGCCTCGGCTGTGGCTTTACAGGTTTCACGCCCTGCCCGACCGGTAAAGACGTTGGCGTTCCCGGCATTGACCACAAGGGCGCGGGCTTCCCCCGTGGGGAGGATATCGCGGCACCAGTCAACCGGGGCACCGGGGCATTTGGAGCGGGTAAAAACACCGGCTACCGTGGTGCCGGGTACAAATTCGGCCAGAACGAGGTCAGTCCGGCCTTTGTAACGAATACCGGCTTCCGCCGCGCCAAGACGCACCCCGCGCACCTCCTTCAGTTCCGGAAGAGGCAGAGCGAGGGGAGAGACGGGAAGAGCGTGCGCCATAACGCGGAAGTCCTTGGAAGCGGCAAACCCCGCCAGCACAGGCTGGCGGGGGCTGGTCAGTCAGACGTAGAAATTATTTTTTTGCAGGGGCTGCTGCGGGTGCGGGGGCATCCGGCAGCGGCTTGCCTGTTGTGGGGTCAAAGCGCACGATTTTCACACCGGCGGTTGCCTTGGCAACGGCGTCACGCACGTATTTCTGGATCAGGGCCTGACGGATCTTGCCCTTGACGGAATCCAGAGACGGGATCGGGTCCGTGCGGGTGTCCAGAACCTGAATGACGTGGAAGCCATACTGGCTCTTGACCGGGGTGCTGCTGATTTCACCCTTCTTCATGGCGAATGCGGCATCAGAGAATGCCGGGATCATGTCCCCTTTTTTGAACCAGCCGAGGTCCCCGCCATTCTGCTTGGCGCTGCCGGTATCGGTGGAGACCTGAGCGGCCAGCTTGGCGAAGTCTTCACCCGCCTTGAGCTTTTTGATGACGTCCTGCGCTTCGGCTTCCGTTTTCACCAGAATATGGCGGGCGTGCACTTCCTGCTCAGCCGGTTTGCCAGCGTAGTTCTGCTGGTAATAAGCCTGCACTTCAGCGTCGGTCAGGTGCGGCATCACCTCGCGGGAGAGCCAGGCGTTCTGCAGCGCGTTGGTGGCAGCGGCATCCATGGCTTTTTTCACGTCAGGAGATTTTTCCAGACCATCCTTGTGGGCGGCAATCTGGATGGCTTTCTGGTCCGCCAGCTGGTTGATCAGCATCGGGTAGATGACGTTGGGGGGGAGCTGGCGCATCTGGTCGGGCATGTTGCCAACCGCGTCCTGCACGTCCGCAACCGTGATTTTCTCACCGTTGACTGTCGCGACAACTGCCTTCGGGTCTGCCGGGGGCGCTGCGGGGGCTGCGGCCTGCGGTGCCGGAGCTGCTGCGGGAGCCGGAGCAGCAAAAGAGGGTGCAGAAAGAACGGCTGAGGCAATCAGGGCCGTGGCTGCAAGAGCTGAGGCCTTGGTGGAAAAACGCATGTGGACAAACCCTAAACAAAGGAAAATTGCTCAATCATCTATGAAGGAGCCTATTCTGCCCTGCAAGCCCTCTGACCACCCCGAACGGAAGAAACAAGGCTGATTGGTTGACCGGAGCGGGTCCGGGTCCTATTTTGCAGCCGAGCCACTCCATGCTGATGTTCTGCTCATGTTTTCGCCGGTCTGGTTCCGGAGTGAAGGCAGGAGAGAGCACGCATTGTTCCGGAAAGGTCTTCATGCTCGCAAGCTTCGTCCGCGCCCTGTTCGGCACAGCCAATGACCGGACGCTCAAGATGTTCCAGCGCCGCGTGCCGGAAATCAACGCCCTGGAACCCCGGATGCAGGCGCTGGATGACGCTGCTCTGGCCGCCAAAACCGTGGAATTCCGGGAAAGGCTGGCCAAAGGTGCCACGCTGGATGACCTTCTGCCGGAGGCCTTTGCGGTCACGCGGGAGGCGGCCCGCCGTGTGTTGGGCATGCGCCACTTTGATGTGCAGCTGATTGGCGGCATGGTGATGCATTCCGGCAGGATTGCCGAAATGCGCACGGGTGAAGGGAAGACACTGGTCGCAACCCTGGCCGTTTATCTCAGCGCGCTCGCCGGGAAAGGCGTGCATGTGGTGACGGTGAATGATTATCTCGCAGCGCGTGACGCCGCCGAGATGGGGCGGCTGTATCATTTTCTGGGCCTGACGACCGGCACCATCGTGCCCAACATGCCTGATGAAGCCCGGCGGGAAGCCTACGCCGCCGACATCACCTACGGCACCAATAACGAATTCGGCTTCGATTACCTGCGCGATAACATGAAATATCGCCTGGAAGAGATGGTCCAGCGCCCCTTCTACCACGCCATTGTGGATGAGGTGGACTCCATCCTGATTGACGAGGCCCGGACTCCGCTGATCATCTCCGGCCCGGCGGAAGACAGTTCTGATCTCTACCGCTCTGTGGATGAAGTGGTCGTGCAGCTGGTGCAGGACCCTGCGACCTTTGACAAGGACGAGAAGTTCCGCAGCGTCGTGCTGACGGATGTCGGGTCCGATAAGGTGGAAGATCTGCTGCGTACCGCAGGTGTGCTGGATGAAGGCGGGCTGTATGACCTGCATCATGTGGCTGTGGTGCATCACGTGCAGCAGTCCCTGCGGGCGCATACGCTGTTCTCACGGGATGTGGACTACATCGTGAGGGGCGGGAAAGTCGTCATTATTGACGAATTCACCGGCCGTATGATGGATGGCCGCCGCTATTCCGATGGTCTGCATCAGGCGCTGGAAGCCAAGGAGCATGTCGAGGTTCAGCAGGAAAACCAGACCCTCGCCTCCATCACCTTCCAGAATTTCTTCCGGCTCTACCCCAAACTCTCAGGCATGACCGGCACGGCCATGACCGAGGCCGATGAGTTTGCGGAAATCTACAAGCTGGATGTGGTGGAAATTCCCACCAACCGCCCGGTGGCCCGTAAGGACGAAGACGACGAAATCTATCTGACGGAAGCCGAGAAATTCGCGGCGGTCGTCAAGCTGATCAACACGGTGCATGAGCGCGGCCAGCCTATTCTGGTGGGCACCACGTCCATTGAAAAAAGTGAGGCGCTGTCAGACCTGCTGAAGCAGGAAGGCATTCCCCATAATGTGCTGAACGCCCGTTTTCATGAAATGGAAGCGAAGATTGTAGCACAGGCCGGTTCCCCCGGCGCCATTACCATTGCCACCAACATGGCAGGCCGTGGGACGGACATTAAGCTGGGCGGCAACGTGGAAATGCTGATCGCGCAGGAACTGGGCGGCGTGGAAGAGGGTCCGGAACGGGATGCCGCCGAGCAGGCCATCCGGGACCGTGTGGCGCGCGACCATGATATCGTCAAAGCTGCGGGCGGCCTGTTTGTGATTGGCACCGAGCGGCATGAAAGCCGCCGGATTGATAACCAGTTGCGCGGCCGTGCGGGGCGTCAGGGTGACCCCGGCAACTCCCACTTCTTTATCTCCCTGCAAGATGACCTGATGCGGATTTTCGGGTCTGACCGTATGGGCGGCATGTTCCAGAAAATGGGCATGAAGGAAGGGGAAGCCATTGTGCATCCCTGGCTGAGCAAGGCGCTGGAACGGGCGCAGAAAAAGGTTGAAGCCCGCAACTTCGACATGCGCAAAAACACGCTCAAATATGATGACGTGATGAATGACCAGCGCAAGGAAGTCTATGCGCAGCGCCGGGAATACATGGCGACGGAAGATGTCTCCGGTATTGTGAATGAAGCGCGGGAAGATGTGGTGGACGCCATGGTGGCCCGCCATATCCCGGAAAAATCCTTTGCTGAACAGTGGAATGTTGAAGGACTGACCAAGGCTGTTCAGGAGTCTCTGGCGCTGGATCTGCCGATTGCGGACTGGGCGAAAGAAGACGGAATGGACGCTGAGGAAGTGGCCAACCGGATCAGTCAGGCCGCTACACAGGCGCAGGCTGCCCGTGCTGCCAACCTTGGCCCGGATCTGATGCGCTTTATTGAAAAACAGGTGCTGATGACCACCTATGACGGCGTCTGGAAAGAGCATCTGCATGCGCTGGACCAGTTGCGTCAGGGGATTGGCCTGCGGGCTTATGGCCAGAAAGACCCGCTGAACGAATATAAGCATGAGGCTTTCCAGCTCTTCACCATCATGCTGGAAGAAATGCGTGAGCGTGTTGTCTCTCTGATGGCGCGGGTTGAAGTGGCACCGCAGGAAAGCGTGGACCCGTTTGCCAACACGGCTGAAATCCATGCCAGCCCGGAAATTCCGGGCTTTGCATCTGAACCCGGCCCCGGTCTTTCCCCCGGAGCCGCACCGGCTATGGCAACACCCATCGGGGGAAGCGCCATTATGCCGGATGACCCTTCAAGCTGGGGGGAAACACCGCGCAACGCACCGTGCCCGTGCGGGTCAGGGAATAAATACAAGCATTGCCACGGCCGTCTGGTTTAAGACGCGCCGGGGCCGACGGACAGGGTAAGAGAAGATGGCGGGTCATTCCCAATTTAAGAACATTATGCATCGCAAAGGCGCGCAGGACGCCAAGCGGGCCAAGCAGTTTGCCAAGATTATCCGCGAACTGACGGTTGCCGCACGCTCCGGCCTGCCTGACCCGGCCGCCAACCCGCGCCTGCGGTCCGCCATGACGGCGGCCCGTGATGTCAACATGCCCAAGGACACCATTGACCGCGCCATCAAAAAGGCCTCCGGCGCTGCGGCGGGTGATGACTATATTGAAGTGCGGTATGAAGGCTACGGCCCGGCTGGCGTGGCGGTAATTGTGGAAGGTCTGACCGACAACCGCAACCGCACCGCGTCTGACGTGCGGGCCGCTTTCTCCAAATATGGCGGGTCTCTGGGGGAAACCAATTCCGTGTCCTTCATGTTCCGTCGTCTCGGCGTGATCACGTATCCGCTTTCCGTGGCGTCTGAAGACGATATGCTGGAAGCCGCGATTGAAGCCGGGGCGGAAAATGCGGTCTCTACCGAGACAGCGCATGAAATCACCTGCGAGGTGGAAGCCTTCTTCACGGTGCGGGATTCTCTGGAAACTCGCTTTGGTGAACCGGAAAGCGCCAAGCTGGACTGGCGCCCGGAAAACACCGTCAGCCTTGATGAAGAAAAGGCCCGCACCCTGTTCAAGCTGCTGGACGTGCTGGAAGATCATGACGACGTGCAGAACGTCTATGCCAACTTTGATCTGTCCGACGAGCTTGCCGAAAAGCTGTCAGCCTGACAGTGGTACGCCTGCTCGGCATTGACCCCGGCCTGCGCTTTACAGGCTGGGGTGTGATTGATGTTGAGGGCAACCGGTTGCGTCACGTTGAAAACGGCGTGATTGCAACCAACAGTGCGGACAGCGTGCCAGACCGGCTGAAAGTCCTGCATGAAAATCTCACACTCCTGATTGATCGCCTCAGCCCGGCGGAAGCCGCGGTGGAGGAAACGTACGTCAACCGCAACGGCACAGCGACGCTCAAGCTGGGTTATGCGCGTGGCGTTGCCTTGCTGGCCCCGGCTCTTGCCGGGCTGCATGTTGCGGAATATGGCGCGCTGGCGGTCAAGAAAGCTGTTGTTGGCACCGGCTCTGCCGATAAGGATCAGGTTGAAATGATGGTGCGCCGCCTCCTGCCGGGGGTTAAGGTGGCACGGGCCGATGCGTCAGATGCACTGGCAATTGCGATTTGCCATGCACACCACCGGGCCAGCGCCCGCCATATTGCAGCCGGGGTAAGAATGGCATGATTGCGTTTCTGAGCGGACTGGTCATTCAGATGGAGCTGGGGAGCTGCGTGATCGACGTGAATGGCGTCGGTTATCTGGTGGCGGCGTCCACGCGCACGCTGGCCGCTTTGCCAAACCCGCCTGAAAAAGCCCGCGTTCTGATTGAAACCGTGGTGCGGGAAGATGCTATTCTGCTCTACGGCTTTGCGGAAAGCGCGGAACGCGAATGGTTCCGCCTGCTGACAAGCGTGCAGGGTGTGGGCGCAAAAGTGGCGCTGGGTATGTTGTCCACCCTCTCACCGGGGGAACTGGTCGCAGCCCTGACAACATCCGACAAAGCGACGCTGACCCGCGCGCCCGGTGTGGGTGGTCGTCTGGCTGAACGTATTCTGACGGAACTGCGGGACCGGGCGGGCAAAATGCCCGGTGGCGGCGGGGGAATTGTGGTGCCTGCCAGTGCCACACCCGGTGGCGGGATTGAGGCCGATGCGCTGCTGGCGCTGGCGGGGCTGGGTTTCCGTCGCTCGGAGGCCGCTCCCGTGATCCGGCGGCTGCTGGACGAGCAGGGGCCTGACGCCTCTCTGGATTCCGTGCTGCGGGATAGTCTGAAAGCTCTGGCCCGATGAGCGGCGCGTTTACCCCGGAGCGGGAGATTGACGCCGCCCGCCGAGATGAGGATGGAGGGGAAGCCTCTCTCCGCCCGCAAACGCTGGCCGATTTTACCGGGCAGAAAGCCAGCCGGGAAAACTTATCGATTTTTATCGCCGCAGCCCGCCAGCGCGGTGAGGCGCTGGACCATGTGCTGCTGCACGGGCCGCCGGGTCTGGGCAAAACCACGCTGGCGCAGATTGTCTCGCGCGAACTGGGGGTGGGGTTTCGGGCCACATCCGGGCCGGTGATCCAGCGGGCGGGGGATCTTGCGGCCATTCTCACCAATCTTCAGCCGCGTGATGTGCTGTTTATTGATGAAATCCACCGTCTCCAGCCCGCCATTGAGGAAATTCTCTATCCGGCAATGGAGGATTTCCAGCTTGATCTGATTATTGGGGAAGGCCCGGCGGCGCGGTCCGTGCGGATTGACCTACCCCCCTTTACCCTTGTGGCGGCCACAACCCGCGCCGGTCTGCTGGCCACCCCTCTGCGGGACCGGTTTGGGATTCCGCTGCGGCTGGTGTTCTACACGCCGGAGGAACTGCGGGCCATTGTGGCGCGGGGGGCAGAGAAGCTCGGCTTTAACCTGACCGAGGCCGGTGCTGAGGAAATTGCCCGTCGCTCACGCGGCACGCCCCGTATTGCGGGCCGTCTGCTGCGCCGGGTGCGGGATTTTGCGGCTGTCATTGCTCCCGGCGGGGCGCCCGTCAGCCGAGATGTGGCGGATGCCGCCCTGAGCCGTCTGGAAGTGGATGCACTGGGGCTGGACGCCATGGACAGGCGCTATCTGCGCCGTATTGCGGAATATCATCATGGCGGCCCGGTAGGAGTGGAAACTCTTGCCGCCGCTCTGGCGGAAGCGCGCGATACGCTGGAAGATGTTATTGAGCCATATCTGATTCAGGAAGGGCTGGTCCTGCGTACCAGCCGGGGGCGCGTGCTGGGGGAACGCGGCTGGCGTCACCTCGGGCTGACGCCGCCTGCGCAACCCGATGAGCCACGCTCCGCCCAGATGGACCTTTTGCCTGACGAAGAGGACGGCACATGACAACACACGCCATAGATTTCCGCATTTATTATGAGGATACGGACGCCGGGGGCATTGTGTACCATGCCCGTTATCTGGCGTTTGCCGAGCGGGCCAGAACGGAAGCCATCCGCAGCCTCGGGATGCCCGCAGCCTCCCTGCTGAGCGATTACGGGCTGGTGTTTGTTGTGCATGACGCAACCCTGAACTACCGCGTGCCGCTCCGGCTGGATGATGTGGTGACCATTACCACCCGCCTGCTGGAAGAAGGGGCGGCAAGCTGCCGTCTGGAACAGATTTTTACGCGCGGGGACGTTTTTTGTGCCCGTGTGGATGTCAGACTGGCCTGTGTGCGGGCAGAAGATGGTCGTCCTGCCCGATTCCCGCCATTATGGCGTGATCTTTTGCGAGGACTTGCGGCTGAGGTCTAGACGGCCTCTTCTGCTTTTGCGCGGAAGACAGTAAAAAACGGCACGACCGGGATGCGTGGAGCAAAGCCCGAGTCGCAGGCAGGTGACCCGGGACGGGTGCTAGAGGCAGGAGGCGTTTTTGGATCGTGCGGTTGACGCGGCAAATCTCGGCGTAGCAGCGGCGGGAGACCTGTCGGTGTGGGGCTTGTTTATGAATGCCTCGCTGATGGTCAAACTGGTCATGCTTGGACTGGTGTTCTGTAGTGTGATGGTCTGGGCCATTATTTTTGATAAAATTGTGACGCTGCGGCGGATCAACAAACAGGCCTCCGCCTTTGAGGACCGCTTCTGGTCCGGCGGCAGTCTGGATGATCTGTACGAGAGCGATGGCGCCAAGCCGGTGCATCCGCTGGCCGCCGTTTTTGGCGCTGCCATGGGGGAATGGCGCCGGTCTGCCCGTATCCCCGGTGTGGATCTGGTGCGCGGTGGCGTGAAGGAACGTGTGGACCGCGCCATTGGCATTACGGTCACGCGGGAAATGGACCGCCTGCGTCGCTGGGTGGTGTTTCTGGCAACAGTTGGCCCGGTGGCCCCGTTTGTGGGTCTGTTTGGTACCGTCTGGGGCATCATGCACTCCTTCAGCGCCATTGCGGCCATGCACAACACCAATCTGAGCGTTGTGGCGCCCGGTATTTCTGAAGCGCTGTTTGCAACCGCCATTGGCCTGCTGACGGCTGTGCCGTCTTATGTGGCCTATAACGTGATCAGCAACAGTCTGGACCTGTTCCAGGACCGGCTGGAGGGCTTTGGCACCGAGTTTGCGGCCATTCTGTCCCGCCAGTCCGAAGAAAGGGCCTGAACCATGGGCATGCCGTCCGGAGGGAGCGGGCGCCGCCGCAGGCGCCCGATGGCCGAGATCAACGTGACGCCGATGGTGGACGTCATGCTGGTTCTGCTGATTATCTTCATGGTCACATCCCCCATGCTGACCAGCGGCGTAAACGTGGATCTGCCTAAGACAGACGCCAAGCCTGTCAATTCGGATACAAAGCCCATCACCGTGTCCATTCGCGCGGATGGCAGCCTGTATCTGGGAGATTCCGAGGTCTCGCCCGAACAGCTTGTTGCCCAGCTTAAAGCTGCTTCCAACAATGACCCGTCCCACCGCATTTTTGTGCGCGGTGATGCCCATATTGATTATGGCCGTGTGATGCAGGTTATGGGGCAGGTGACAGAAGGCGGCTTTACTCATGTGGCATTGCTGGCGCAACAACCCGCCAGCAGCGGCCACTAACTCATTCTCTCCAGCGCAGAGAAGGCGGAGAAAATTCATGGTTCGGCCACGCCGTTCCGAACAGACTGTGCTGAGGCGTTGCCTCTATCTGTCCGGTGGAGCGCATATCGCGTTCCTGCTGGCCCTGCTGATTTCTCTGCCGCCACCTAAACCGGAGGAAGAACCTCCTCCGGTGGTGGAAATGCAGTTTGAGGCCCCGGAAGATTCCGGTGGATCTCCGGCCAAAGCCAGCCAGCCTTCCCCCAAGCCCGCACCCGCTCCGGCCCCTGTGCCGAATGAGGCCCCTCCCGCTCCGGAGCCGCCGAAGGCCGCCCCGAATGAGGAAGCGCCTCCGCCGCCCCCTCCGCCCCAGCCGGTGCCTCCACCGCCTGCGCCGGAGGCTGAAAAGCTGCCGGATACGCCTGTGCCGCCCAAAGCGGAGGAACCGTCTCCTGACGTGGTGAAAACGCCGCCGTCTCCGCCCACGCCACCCAAGACGACGCCGAGTGTCGCGCCGCCATCTCCGGTCACGGAGCCTGCGGATACGCTGCCGGATACGCCAACGCCGTCACACATCACGCAGCCCAACAAGGCGAAGAAGACGCAGGAAGATTCGCATTCTCTGATGGAGACGCTGGATTCCTTCCGGTCCGACACCAAGCAGACGCATGCGCCCAAGGCAAAGGCAAACCCTGTACAGGGCGGCGCGCCCAATGGTGGCGGCTCACCGGACGGGGATATTACGCGCAGCCTTTCCGCCGGTGAGCAGAAGGCCATCGGCGGGGCTGTGCGCCGGTGCTATACGGAAGATACGGCTGCCAAAAATTATGCCACTTTTGTCGCGCACCTGATTGTGACGGTGGATGCTACGGGTGAGGCCCGTATTGTACAGTTTGCCCCGCAGACGCAGGCGCAGATGAATGCAGACTCCTCATACCGGGCGCTGGCGGAACGGGCGCGGGCGGCTGTGCTCAGCCCCACCTGTTCCAAGCTGCCTATCCCCAAAAACCTTCTGGGCCAGACCCGGCAGTTGAAATTTGTGTTCAGGCCTTGATCAGGCCACCTGGAGGAAAACTGATGCTTACGAGTACACGACCGCTTATTTCTGATCAGGACGCCGACACACTGGTTGCGGCCCTCGGGCGCCGCACACTGATGGGGGCCAGCGTGGCCGCCGGTGGCCTGCTGATGACTCCGCTGCCCGGCATGGCCGCAACGGCTGCGGCCCCGGAAGCGGAAATTACGGTTGATCAGGCCCGCACGGCCCCTATCCCCATTATACTGCCGAATTTTGGCGGCGGTCTGGGGGCCCAGATTGCGGAAGTGCTGACGAACGACCTGACCAATACCGGCCTCTTCAAGGTTATTCCCGGCGGTGCCGGGTCTGGCAGCCCCGATTTTGCAGCCGCCAAATCTCTGGGGGCGCGGGCACTGGTTACAGGCAGCGTTACCGGCAGCGGGTCCGTGCGGGTGGAAATGCGCCTGTGGGATGTGCTGACCAGCCAGCAGATTCAGGGCACGGCCTACACCACCACCTCCGCCAACTGGCGGCGGATTGCGCATATTGTGGGCGATGTCATTTACGAACGGATGCTGGGTGAAAAAGGCTATTTCGATACCCGTATCGCCTTTATCTCCCGCTCCGGCGCACGGGCGCATCAGGCAACCCGTCTGGCCATTATGGATCAGGACGGTGCGAACAGCCGCATGCTGACGGCAGGCAAATGGCTGACCCTCACACCGCGCTTTAGCCCGGTGAAGGATCAAGTGGCGTTCATGTCCTACGCCAACAACCGTCCGCGCGTGTATCTGTTTGATCTGGGGAGTGGCCGCCAGCAGATTCTGGGTGAGTTCGCCGGGATTTCCTTCGCGCCGCGTTTTGCCCCGGACGGGCGCTCCGTTGTGCTGTCCGTGACGCGCAATGGCGGGTCTGACCTGTTTGTGGTGGATCTGGGCTCCGGCTCCCGCCGCCAGATCACCTCTTCCGGCGCGATTGATACCAGCCCGTGCTACAGCCCGGATGGCTCTCAGATCGTCTTCAACTCCGACCGTGGCGGCAGCCCGCAGCTTTACATCATGAGCGCGTCCGGTGGCGGGGCCCGGCGCATTTCCTACGGGCATGGTACCTATGGCTCTCCCGTGTGGTCTCCGCGCGGGGATCTGATCGCCTTTACCCGTATTGCCAATGGCAGCTTTTCTCTGGGTGTCATGAACCCTGACGGAACGGGTGAGCGCATCATGACAGAAGGCTTTACGGTGGAAAGCCCGAGCTTCTGCCCCAACGGTCGTGTGCTGGCTTATTGCCGCCAGAGCCGTGCCGGAGCAGGGGGCGCGGGCTTCGCTTCTTCAATCGGCATGGTGGATATCACCGGGTTTAATGATCGCGCCCTGCATACGCCGGGGCAGGCGTCTGATCCGGCATGGTCTCCGCTGAACGGATAAGTCTGTTTTGTCATAAAACAGGGCGAAGCCCCGGGCGGAAGTCCGGGGCTTTTTTTACAGTTCCAAGAATACTTGCCTTTGATTTTTTGAAAGAAGGGGAAAGGCTGCGCTGAGGCCAGATGTTGTTCTGTGTTAGAAGCGGTCCGGATTTTGTTCTTTCCGGTCTGACACTTCAGGTTTGCGGCACAGGGGATACAACTATTGGTATTTGTGGGCCGCGTTGCCTCTGGAAAATGAAGACTTTCCCCGAGTCGGAAAGCAGGGCGGCGGGCGTTGAGATGGTTCTGAACGGCATCTTTATGGTTTTTTAATGGACGCTGTTCCAGAGTAACCACAAAAAAGAGTGAGGATGTGGTCTTTTACGAGCATGATTTTCGCTTTTTTCTTAATAAAGCAAAAGTAAGGCAGAAGAATAAAAATCGGAGCGAATGCGTCGCAGAAGCATTGCAAACCGGTGCACGTCAATTCGTCGATAAATTCTGAGATCCCACGAAAACCGGGCCGCAGAGGGGCTGCTGTGTCTATTCAGCATCGGTTTTACGGGGTCAGCTATGCCAAAAACAGATCACGCTTGACCGGACGAATGAGCTATGGCTTACGGCAAGGTGGTCTCCACAGTTCGTCGGCTCTTCGATGGTTTTCGGAGGGGAGCAGAGGAATGCGCGGGGATACAGGCATTAACTGTTTTTTTTCTCCGAATAGTTCCGGGTAGGAACTAATTCTCAGGATCCGACACATGAGACTGAAATATATTGCTGCGCTGAGCATGGTTGCCCTTCTCTCTGCCTGTGCGCACGAGAAGGCAAACACGGGTGACTCCAGCGGTGCCTCCACGGCGATGCAGCCGAGCGGCCCCGTTCCCGGCAGCGAAGAAGATCTGGTTGCCACGGCTGGTGACCGCGTACTGTTCGCTCTGAACAAAAGCGGCCTGTCCTCCGATGCGCAGGCTACGCTGGACAAGCAGGCTGCATGGCTCGCCAAATATCCGCAGGTTAACGTCGAAATCGCCGGTAACTGCGATGACCGCGGCACGGAAGAATACAACATCGCTCTGGGCCAGCGCCGCGCTAACGCAGCCCGTGACTATCTGGTTGCCAAAGGCGTTGCGTCTTCCCGCATCTCCACCATCTCCTACGGTAAGGACCGTCCGACCCAGGAAGGTGATGATGAAAGCGCATGGGCCCAGAACCGTAACGCCATTACTGCTGTTCACTAAGGTCTGGCGTATTTCGCGTCTGAGCTGACAGGGCAGGTCGGGTGAACTTCACCCGGCCTGTTTTTGTATTTCCTGTCTTGTTTTCCGGGAAGGAATGATGAAATCCTTACCCGCTTGTAAGAAAAGGGTGAGGTCTTGATGAAACGCGGGTTGATGACGTCTGTTGCTGCGCCGTGGCGTGCTCTGGCCCTGTGTCTGCCTGTTGCAACCGTTCTGGTGGCGTCTGCCCCGGCGGCGCATGCACAGGATGTGACCAGCCGTGAAGGGCTTGCGCTGCAAAACCAGATTATGGCGCTCAAACAGTCCATGAGCCAGATGCAGGCTTCTGGTAGCACGCTTGCGCCGCCTTCTGCCACACCGGCACCGTCCTCCTCTTCCGGCAATGGGGATCTGACTGCCCAGCTGCTGGACCGGGTGAATACGCTGGAGCAGCAGCAGCGTGATATGCGCGGCGAGATTGACCAGCTGACCAACGATTTGCAGCAGAAGACTGCGGCTCTCGCCAAACAGATGGCTGATAACCAGTTTGCAGCCCAAAATGGCGGCGGCGCAGCCGCTTCCGCCCCGGCTGCTGCGGCCGGTGCAGGGGCTGCTGCCGCCGCGGCGACATCCGCATCCCGTCCGGCCACCACGCCGGATGCGCTGCTAGCCAGTGGTAAGGCTGCCTTGCAGAAGCGCGATTATGATACGGCGCATGACAACGCGGAACAGGCGCTAAAAAACGCCAAAGGTGCGTTCAAGGTCGATGCGCAGTTCCTGCTGGCTCAGTCTCTGGCGGGGCAGAAGGAATACCGTCAGTCTGCCGTGGCCTATTATGATGCTTACCGTCAGTCCCCCAAAAGTGCCCGTGCGCCGGATGCTCTGCTGGGGGTGAGTGCTTCCCTGCTGGCAATGGGTGATAAAAAGGCAGCCTGTCAGGCGCTTGGAAAGCTGAAGGCGGAATTCCCGTCTCCTACGCAGCGCGTCTCTCATGCTGCGGAAATTTATTCCAGCCGCGGTGGCTGTCAGTAAGGGGCAGTCAGCGGCCCCCAGCCTTCAGTATTGACGACCTTGCCGGATCATCCCTTTTCTGACGCGCCGGTTCCTCCGGCGGCTTTCCTTGCCCGGATAGACCAGCTTGGACCGTGGTTGCCGGATGATCCGGCCCTGCCGCCCGTTGGTCTGGCCGTTTCAGGCGGCGGGGATAGCCTGTGTCTGGCATGGCTGGCCCGGCACTGGCGGAAACATCTTCTCGCATTTGTGGTGGATCATGGGCTGCGGGCCGAGTCTGCTGAGGAAGCCCGGCTGACCGTCCAGCGGCTTGAGGCAATGGGTGTACCAGCCCGCCTTTTAACGCTTTCCGGCCTTACCAAAGGACCGGGGATAGCCGAGCGTGCCAGACAGGCGCGTTATGCCATTCTGGCGCAGGCCTGCCGCGAGGCTGGCTGTCTGGACCTCCTGCTGGGCCATCAGGCGGATGATCAGGTCGAGACCATCCGGATGCGTCAGGAGTCTGGCAGCGGTCCGGAGGGGCTGGCCGGAATGGGCTGGGTGACGGCGCTGCCGGATGTGCGCCTTGTGCGCCCCCTTCTCGGGTTTTCCCGGCAGGCTTTGCGCAACACCTTACGGCAGGCTGGTCTTGTCTGGGTTGATGATCCGTCCAATGAGGATCTTCGCGCCACGCGGGTACGGGTGCGGCACGATCTGCAAGGGCAGGACATCCGGCAGACCTTATGGAAAATCGGGATTGAAGCCGGGACGGCCCGGATGCAGCGGGACGCCGCGCGGGCGGAGAGTCTTGCGCGCCGTGTGAGTCTCCGGCCTGAAGGCTGGGCGTGTCTGGGGCCGGAGTTGCCCGATGCAGAGATCCTGTCTGGCCTGATCCGGGCTGTCGGCGGCCTGATCTATCCCCCGCCCCCTGCGGCGGTGGCCCGGTTGCTCACAGCCGGACAGGATGCCACGCTGGCGGGTGTGCATCTGGTGTGCTGGCGGGCCGAGTGGTTTCTTGTGCGGGAAGTGGCTGCCATGTCTGCTCCGGTTCCGGCGGAGGCGGAGGCAGTGTGGGATAACCGGTTTGAATGCTGGCTGCCCTCTGCCGTGTCCGGCGGTGGGATGCTGATTGGCGCGGCAGGACCGGGGCTTGAGCGGACGCTGCGGGGCGGCTGGCCCGCGCGGTTCTGCGCAACGCTGCCGACTTTGTGGCGGGACGGGCAGCGCGTGGCTGTGCCGCATCTGGGCTGGTGGGCGGAAGAAGCGCTGAAAGAGGCGCTGTTTGTGTTCCGGCCTCCGGTTTCCGTTACGGGCAGCGGTGTGTATGGCTGCCCGGACGGGAATGGGGCGGCTAAGGCAGGCAGAGCGCCGGACATGTGATAATAAATGTCCTGTAAAGGGTGGGAATATCCGCTCAACACCCCATGTGTAAGGACAGAGGTTGCATTTTCCGGCGTCTGCCGCTCAGATTAGGGCTCTCCGGCGCTCTCGCTCGATAAGTATGGAAACACAGGCAAGATGAACAATTTAGGCCGCAACTTGGCGCTTTGGGTCAGCATTATCGTGATGCTGCTGTTGCTTGTAGATGTGTTCCAGCCGGGGAACACGCAGCACGCGGCACAGCAACTGGCCTATTCTGACTTCATTACCGATGTGGATACCGGGCGTGTCCGGTCCGTGGTGATGCAGAACCAGAACGTCTCCGGCACGCTGACAGATGGCACGGCTTTTGAAACCTTTGCGCCGCAGGACCCCTCCCTTGTCTCCCGTCTGACGGGCAAGGGTGTTGAGGTTGTGGCCAAACCGCTGGATCAGGAAGGCAGCCCGCTGCTGCGGTATTTCCTGAACGCGCTACCGATCATCCTGATGGTGGGGATCTGGCTGTTCATGATGCGCCAGATGCAGGGTGGCGGTGGCCGGGGCGCTATGGGCTTTGGCAAGTCCCGCGCCAAGATGCTGACGGAAAAGCAGGGCCGTGTGACCTTTGAAGATGTTGCGGGTATTGATGAAGCCAAGGGTGAGCTTCAGGAAATTGTCGACTTCCTGAAAGACCCGCAGAAATTTACCCGTCTGGGTGGCAAAATCCCCAAGGGCGTCCTGCTGGTCGGGCCTCCGGGCACAGGTAAGACCCTGCTGGCGCGTGCCATTGCGGGTGAGGCCAATGTGCCGTTCTTCACCATTTCCGGGTCTGACTTTGTGGAAATGTTTGTCGGTGTTGGTGCGTCCCGTGTGCGTGACATGTTCGAGCAGGGCAAAAAGGCCGCGCCGTGCATCATCTTCATTGACGAAATTGACGCCGTGGGCCGCCATCGTGGTGCGGGCCTTGGCGGCGGGAATGATGAGCGTGAGCAGACGCTGAACCAGATGCTGGTCGAGATGGACGGGTTTGAAAGCAATGAGGGCGTGATCCTGATTGCCGCGACCAACCGTCCGGACGTGCTGGACCCGGCTCTGCTGCGTCCCGGCCGTTTTGACCGGCAGGTTGTGGTGTCCAACCCGGATGTGGCGGGGCGTGAAAAAATCCTGCGTGTGCATATGCGCAAGGTGCCGCTGGCCTCTGACGTTGACCCGCGCATTATTGCCCGTGGCACACCCGGCTTCTCGGGGGCGGACCTTGCCAATCTGGTGAACGAGGCCGCTCTGGCTGCCGCGCGCCTTGGCAAGCGCACCGTGGCGATGCGGGAGTTTGAGGACGCCAAGGATAAGGTCCTGATGGGCGCTGAGCGTCGTTCCCTCGTCATGAATGAAGAGGAAAAGAAGCGCACCGCGTATCATGAGGCCGGGCATGCCATTACGGCGGTTCTGGTGCCGGAGAGCGAGCCCATCCATAAGGCGACGATTATCCCGCGTGGTCGCGCGCTGGGGATGGTCATGCGTCTGCCGGAAGGTGACCGCCTGTCCATGAGCAAGAAGAACTGCATTGCGCATCTTGTTGTTGCCATGGGGGGCCGCGTTGCGGAGGAAGTCGTCTACGGAAAAGACAATATCTGCAATGGCGCCATGGGTGACATTCAGATGGCGACCCGCGTGGCCCGCAGCATGGTGACTGAATGGGGCATGAGCGACAAAGTCGGCATGATTGCTTACGCCAATGATGATCAGGGCGGTGGCGGCATGTTCTTTGGCGGGGCGGCCAAGAACTTCTCAGAACATACGGCCAAGGAAATCGACTCTGAAATTAAACGTCTGATTGATGAGGCTTATGATCAGGCCCGCAATTACCTGCATGACCATGTGGATGAACTGCACCGTCTGGCAGAAGCCCTGCTGGAGTATGAAACACTGAGCGGGGAAGATATCCGCCAGATCATGCGTGGCCAGCCGATTGAACGGGTGGAAACGGATGATACCACGCCGGTCAACCGCCGGTCTTCTGTCCCGCAGGTTTCCGGGCCTGAACTGGCTGAGTCGGGTGACAAGCCTGAGGGCGGCGAAGGCGGCGGGATGAACCCGGTGCCGCAGCCCGGTTAAGGCAGCAGACGCCAGAAACAGACAAAAATCAGGAGGGGCGGCAGCAATGCCGCCTCTTTTGCGTTTGAGCAGAGGATAAAAAATGGATTTTCGGCGTCTGGCAGAGCCCGCAGGGCTGCTCTATGGCACAGCCGCGCAGGACGCCGTGAGGCGTGGTCTGGCGCTGCCTCTGGCTGGTGGCCCTGCGGCATTCAGCTGTGTGGATCTGATAGAAGACAGAACCCATAGCGGTTTTCTGCCGGTCGTGGATGTGCCCGCAGGCTGGCAGGACGTGCTGGCCCGGCTTGTCGCAAAGCCACCTGCTGCCGGGATGCCGGAGGGGCCGCAGGTTATGGGTATCCTGAATATCACCCCGGACAGTTTTAGTGATGGCGGCCGGCACCGGGACGCGGAACGGGCGGTACAGGCCGGGCTGATGCAGATTGGCGGGGGCGCGGGTGTTCTGGATATTGGCGGGGAAAGCACGCGTCCCGGTGCGGCCCTTGTGACCCCTGAAGAAGAATGGCAGCGGATCGGCCCGGTCGTGCAGGGGTTGAAGCAGCAGAAGCCTGAGGCCGTGCTGTCCATTGATACCCGCAACAGCACCGTAATGGCACAGGCGCTGGCGGCAGGCGCGGACGTGATCAATGATGTGTCCGCTCTGACGCATGACCCTGATGCGCTGCCTCTGCTGGCTGGGGAGCGCTGTGGTGTGGTGCTCATGCATATGCGCGGCACACCTGCCACCATGGCCCGGCATGCGGTGTATGAGGACGTGGCGTGTGATGTTGTGCGCGAACTGGGCGCCCGCCTGACGGCGGCCATAGAGGCAGGTCTTGCGCCGGAGCGGCTGAGTGTGGACCCCGGTCTGGGGTTTGCAAAAAATACGGACCAGAATCTGACCCTGCTCAGCCGCTTGCCGCTCCTGGCCAACCTCGGCTGCCGTGTGGTTCTGGGCCTTTCCCGGAAACGGATGATTGGTGATGTGACGGGCGTGCAGGACCCTGCCGGGCGCGATGCCGGGACGCAGGCGGCCTCTCTGGAGGCATTACCGCTCGGGCAGAGCGTGCTGCGTGTTCATGCTGTGGAGGGGATGGTGCAGGCGCTCCGTGTCTGGCAGCGGGTCCATACAGCCTGAAAAAAGACGTTTGTTTTGAAGCCTTATGGTTTCTTCCCGGCAAAAAGCGTTTTAGGGAAGAGGAAATAAAGGTGCGTCCGCACGGCATGGCTGCGTAGGTCATGCCGCCTGTCCGGGCGCAGACGCCACACAATAAGATTGGACGAGGCAGATGAGACGTCTTTTTGGGACAGATGGCATTCGCGGGACAGCCAACAGCGCGCCGATGACGGTCGATATCGCCCAGAAGCTGGGGCAGGCTGCTGGCCTGCATTTTACCCGTGGTGAACACCGGCACAGCGTCCTTCTGGGCAAGGATACCCGGCTTTCCGGCTACATGATTGAGAGTGCTCTGGTTGCTGGCTTTCTCTCCGCCGGGATGGACGTCACACTGGTCGGCCCGTTGCCGACACCAGCTATTGCGATGCTGACGCGCTCTTTGCGGGCTGACCTTGGCGTTATGATTTCCGCCTCGCACAACCCGTTTGAAGATAACGGGATCAAGCTGTTCGGTCCGGATGGCTTCAAGCTGTCTGACCAGAATGAAATTGATATTGAAAATCTGATGCTGGCGGACCTGACTGGTCGGCTTGCCGCGCCGCGTGAAATTGGCCGGGCGTCCCGCCTGAATGATGCCGCGGGCCGGTATGTGGAAAGTGCCAAGGCGTCCTTCCCGCGTAAATTGCGGCTGGATGGCATGAAAATTGTCATTGATTGCGCAAACGGGTCCGCCTACCGCGTGGCACCAACAGCCTTGTGGGAACTGGGGGCGGAAGTCATTCGTATTGGCTGCACGCCGGATGGTGTGAATATCAATGACCAGTGCGGTTCCACACACCCGGAGGCTTTGTGTCAGGCGGTTGTGCAGCATGGCGCGCATCTGGGTATTGCGCTGGATGGCGATGCAGACCGCGTTCTGATTGCGGATGAAACCGGTCGCCTGATTGACGGGGACCAGATTCTGGCGCTCATCGCACAGTCCTGGGCGCGGGACGGGCGGCTGGTCGGGCAGTCAGTGGTGGCAACTGTTATGTCCAATATGGGGTTGGAACGCTTTCTGAATACGCTGGACGTCGGGCTGGAACGGACTTCTGTGGGGGATCGTTACGTCGTGGAACGGATGCGGGAACTGGGCAGTAATGTGGGCGGGGAGCAGTCCGGCCATATGGTGCTGACAGATTTTGCAACCACCGGAGACGGTCTGATTGCCGCCCTGCAAATTCTGGCAGTGCTGGTGGAAGATGGCCGCCCGGCCAGTGAGGTCTGTCGCCTTTTCAAACCCTTTCCGCAAAAGCTGAAAAATGTGCGCTTTAAGGGGGAAAGCCCTCTGGAAGCCGATGTGGTGCAGGCCAGACAGAAGGATGTGGAGCAGATGCTTGAAGGCCGTGGCCGTCTTCTGCTGCGTAAAAGCGGGACTGAACCGCTTGTGCGTGTGATGGCGGAAGCGGAAGATGCCGCGCTGGTAGATGAGGCCGTCAACCAGATGTGTGCTGCCCTTGAGGCTGTGAGCGTTCCGGCATAACCGGGAAAGGCTGAAGTGCGTGATGGTATCTGAACAGAAAAAACCCGCACGCATTCTGGTAATTGCCGGAAGTGATTCCGGTGGTGGCGCGGGGATTCAGGCTGATATCAAGACAATAACGGCTCTGGGTGGCTATGCGCTGACGGCGCTGACGGCGCTCACGGCACAAAACACGCAAGGCGTGCAGGCGATTCTGCCCGTCCCCCCGGAGTTTTTGCGCACGCAGATTCGGTGCGTGCTAGATGATCTTGGGGCAGATGCCATCAAGACCGGCATGCTGGGTGGCGCTGCCGAAATCCAGTGTGTTTCTGAAGAAATTGTCCGCTATCGCCAGATTATGCCCGGATTGCCGGTTGTTATAGACCCGGTGATGGTGGCAAAGGGCGGGGCCAGTCTTCTGGCGGAAGAGGCTTTATCCTGCCTGAAAACGCAGCTTTTCCCGCAGGCCACAGTGCTGACACCGAACCTGCCGGAAGCGGAAAAGCTGACGGGCATGAGCCTCTTATCTGTTGAGGATATGCGGCAGGCCGCCCGCGTCTTACGGGAGATGAGCGGGGCTGCCGTTCTGGTAAAAGGGGGGCATTTATCAGGCGATATGCTGGTGGATGTTCTGCTGGACGAAGACGGGTTTACAGAGTTTAGCGATACCCGGATCACGACGCGCCATACGCATGGCACGGGATGTACGCTGGCCAGCGCACTGGCCACCGGACTGGCGCAGAAGCTCCCGCTGCGCCGGGCGGTTGAAAACGCCCGTCTTTATGTGCGGCAGGCTATCCTGACAGCACCGGGGTTTGGTGCTGGGGCAGGTCCGCTCTGGCATGCGCATGCATGGTATAAAATACTCTGATATGATCAGGATATTTCTAAAAGACTAATCTCCGGCGGGCAGAAGATGCTCCTGCGAAAAGGCAGAAGGCATCGGAATAATCGGGCCAGTCGGAATAGACAGTTTTCTGGTTTTGGGGTCGTGCAGAATATACCCTCTGCCCCACACGGTAGAAATCAGATTATCAGCTCCGGCTGCCTGCAATTTTTTCCGAAGTTTGCAGATAAAGACGTCAATAATCTTAATATCAGGCTCGTCTCGGCCACCATAGAGGTGGTTCAGGAAAGTCTCCTTGGTCTGTGCAACCCCTTTCCGCAGGATCAGCAGTTCAAGGATTGAAAATTCCTTGCCTGTCAGGTGCACTGGCTGGTCATTCACGGTCACAGTGTGGCTGTTCAGATCCATTTTAAGATCCCCCACCTGTGTCACAGGGTGGGCAAACCCGCTGGAGCGGCGGAGAATGGCGCGGATGCGGGCCACAAGTTCCGCAGGATTGATGGGTTTCGTCAGATAATCATCCGCCCCGATGGAAAAAGCCCGAATTTTCGCTTCAGGCTGATCGAGAGAAGAAAGAATGATGATCGGTGTGGAGACGTTCAATAATCGTAAAGAATTAATAACGTTGTAGCCATCCATATCGGGCAGGCTGAGGTCAACCACAGCTATTCCGTAATCATAGTTCCTCAGCATCTCAATCGCATTTCTGCCAGAACGCGCCAGATCTACGGAAAGACCTGCTTTTTTGAGTGTTGGTAAAAGCTGACGGGCAGACGTCGCTTCATCTTCAGCGAACAGGATACGCATTGGGTTCTCCCCCACAGAAAGCGCAGCACACCTTAAAGTTGTATTTATGAACAATAAATCTATTTTTACGTGTTTTTCTACAGAGATAAACAGAAATTTATCTTATTTCGTTGAGTTGATTGGTAGGTATGCAACCAGTGCATGTTTATCGGTCTCTAGAAAAACAATCGAAGGTTGAGGTTGGTTGCGATTGCTTTCTAATTTGTTACCCGGAAGAGATAAATTTTTTATGAAAATAAACAAAAAATATCGTTGTTCGTGAAAATGAGACAGTATAGGAAAAAATATCCAGAGAGCTTATTAAAAATAAAACGAGAAAATAAAAATATTTATTAAATGGATATTATAGAAATAAAATCAGGAATGGAGCATGTTATAACAAAATAAAAATGTAATAACACAATAGAAATTATTATTCTTTATGATTAAAAAGTACTCGTGAAAAAACTCTGTCTGAGAAAAATACCGTATACTGTAAGAATTCTCTAAAAATAAAAATGAGTGTATTTTTGATAAATTTTTTATTTTATTCAAGAAATCGTGCTAATCTTAAAAAATACATACGAACATCCTGTTTTATGGGTTATCCAAAAATAAAAAACATAAATAAGCGTTAAAAATTAAAAATATTAATAAATTCAGCTTTTATTCATTTGCATGGCTCGTAACGCGGCTAATCCGGCCTTTCCGGATTCTTTGGAATATGTGAGGACAGGAAGGCCGGTTTGTGCAGGGGGCGGGATGGCAGACACACAGATAATTCTGAAAAATGAGCAGGCGACCGAGCAACTGGCGCAGAGTCTGGCTCTTCAGGCGCAACCGGGTGATGCTCTTTTACTCACCGGGCCGTTAGGGGCCGGGAAAAGCGTCTTTGCCCGTGCTTTTCTGCGTTGCTTTTGTGGAAACGCGACGCTGGATGTGCCGAGCCCGACTTATACTCTTGTGCAAACCTATCAGGCGGGAGCCTGCACCGCCTCACATTTTGATCTGTGGCGTCTGGGTGGCCCGGATGAGCTGGAAGAACTGGGCTGGGATGATGCGCGTGAGGGTGTGGTGCTGGTGGAATGGCCGGAGCGTCTGGAAGATCTGACGCCGTCGGACGCGCTGCACATTGCTTTCACTGTAAGTGCTGAGGGCTTGCGGACTGTCCGTCTGCAAGGCTGGGCGGACAGGCTGGATGGTGGGGCGCTGTCTGCCCTCGCGGCAGGTTAGGGAACGGCGCGCATGAGCCTTGCAACAATCCCGGCCCATCTGCCGTTTCTCGACCAGCTGGCTGCACGGTGGCTTGCTGCCGCTGGCCACCACCCGGAAGCGGTGGGAGAGGGGACAATCATTCTGCCCGGCCGACGTGCCGCGCGCGGTCTGACGGAAGCGTTCCTGCGGCAGATGGATGGCCGCGCCATGCTGTTGCCCCGTATTCTGCCTGTCAGCGCACTGGATGAAGCCGAGCTTGGCCTCTCCGCAGACCTTGGCGGCACGGCCGGGTTTGATCTGCCCCCGGCTGTGGCGGGCATGACGCGCCTTGCGGTGCTTACCCGGCTTGTCCTGCAGGCGGAAGGTGCTTTTGGCACCCGGCCAACGTTGGATCAGGCGTGGCCTCTGGCAAAAGCCCTTGCGGAACTGATGGATGAGGCGGAATGGGCGGATGTTGATCTGGCAACGCGCCTGCCGGAAGCTGTGCAGGACAGTTTTGCCGAGCACTGGCAGGTTATCCTGAAGTTTCTGGAAATTGTCACACAGGCCTGGCCGCAATGGCTGGCAAGCCAGCAGGTGATGAATCCGGTAGCGCGGCAGGTCACGCTGCTCCGTGCGCAGGCGCGTCTCTGGCGGGATCAAGCTGAGAGGGGCGAGACAACCCGTATCTGGGCAGCCGGGTTTACCAATATCATGCCCGCGACGGCGGACGCCCTGCGGGCCGTTCTGGCGTGTCCGGGGGGGCGTGTCATTGTGCCCGGTCTTGATCTGGAAATGCCGGAAGAGACGTTCCGGGATTTGCCAGACAGCCACCCGCAGGCCGGGCTGAGCCATCTTCTGGCTGCACTGGATGTGGTGCGCGGGGATGCTGAACTCTGGGATGGAGACGGAGGTTTTCCGGCGCGGACGCAGGTGCTGTCCCGCGCGCTGCTGCCTGCTTCCGCACTGGAAAACTGGGCACAACCCGGTCCGGTTGATCTGGCGCACGTCTCCCGGCTGGACGCGGCAGACCAGCAGGAAGAAGCCGTTGCCATAGCGATGATTTTACGCAACGTGGTGGAAACGCCTGCAAAGCGGGTGGCGCTTGTTACGCCAGACCGCGCTCTGGCGGCGCGTGTGGCAACGGAGCTGGCGCGCTGGGGGGTGCTGGCGGATGATAGTGCCGGGGCTTCTCTCATTGAAACGCCGGGCGCTGTGTTGCTGCGGCTTGTGGCGCAGATGATCGAGAGCAGGTTTTCTCCGGTTTCTGTTCTGTCTGTTCTCAAACATCCTCTGGTCGCCTGTGGTGTTTCCATGGGTGTGTGCCGTGCCTCGGCCCGTCTGCTGGAGCGCACGGTGCTGCGTGGTCCGGCCCCGCCGCCCGGATTTGCGGCGCTGCGGTCGGCGGTTACTGCGGTTCTGGCTGAACAGGCACAGGATGATTCTGCGCTTGAGCGTGCCCAAAATGGCGCGGAGGCGGACCGTCCCTATGGGCCTGAGCCTCTGGAAAGCTTTATGGACCGTCTGGAGTTTTGTCTGGCACCTGTTTTGCCGTGGGATACCAGAGCGACCAGTGCTGGCCCGGAGAGAGTTGCTACGGGGCCAGCGCCGGATTTCAGCTATCGGGAGCCCGTGCCGGATCTGCTGGCAGCCCTCATTCAGGCTGTTGAACGTCTTGTGAAAACAGAAGATGAAGACGCGGCAAAACGGCTCTGGAGCGGGGAGGAAGGCAATCTTCTGGCGGGCCGTCTGACGGAACTGATGATGGCAGCCGATGTGCTGCCACCCCAGCCGCCTGCCGTGCTGGATGGATTGCTGAGTGCTGTTCTGGCGGAAGACCGCGTGGCGGTGCGGCGTGGCGTGGATCACGCCGCGCTGCATCCGCGTGTGCTGATCTGGGGGCTGTTCGAGGCCCGGTTGCAGACGGCGGATGTCGTGGTTCTGGGTGGTCTTGCAGAAAATATCTGGCCCCCTGCGGCGGATGCCGGGCCGTGGATGAGCCGCCCGATGCGGCAGCGCGTGGGCCTGCCATCCCCAGAACAGGCCGTCGGGCAGGCGGCGCATGACTTTTTTGCCTGTGCGGCTGCGGCGGGGGAGGTCGTGCTGTCCTGCCCCCGGCGTCGGGATGGTGCGCCGGTTGTGCCTGCCCGCTGGATTTCCCGGCTGGATGCGTTTTTGTCCGGGCGCGGCATGGCGGTGCCGCCTCACCCGGCACTGGGCTGGTTGCAGATGCTGGACAGGCCGGAAGGCCCGGCAAGCCCCGTGGCGCCGCCCCGGCCTGTGCCGCCTGTGGCGCTGCGCCCGCGCCGGCTGAGTGTGACGGAAATTGAGACATGGATGCGCGACCCGTATGCCATTTATGCCCGCCATATCCTGAAGCTTCAGCCGTTGCCGGAGCTTGAGGAAGCGGCGGACGCCTCGGATTACGGGATGATTGTGCATGATGCGCTGGAGGACTGGTTCCGCACGCACGGCACCACATGGCCCGCGCAGGCAGAGGCCGGGTTGCAGGAGGCGTTCCGTGTGGCGTTGCACAAACGCGCTTTGAGGCCAGCCTTGCAGGCATGGTGGGAACCACGCCTGATGCGGATTGCTTCATGGGTTGCGCAGGCGGAGGACGCCTTGCGTGCAGGCGCGGGTGCTCCTGCAAGCATCCGTACGGAAGCACGCGGGCGCGTGGAGATTCCGGATATGCCGGGCGGGGCGTTCCGGCTGGTCGGGCGGGCGGACCGGATTGATTATGATGCCGAAGGCGGGGTGATTGTGCGCGATTATAAAACCGGCACGTTGCCGTCCGTGCGGGATGTGCGGTCGGGATGGAGTCCGCAATTACCGCTGGAAGCTGCAATGCTTTTGCGAGGCGGTTTTTCCGGCCTGCCCGGCACTGCCGAGATTGCCGGGCTGGTGTACTGGCGTCTGACCGGCGGGGCTGAACCGGGGGAGGAAGTCGCGGTGAAGCCGGAAGCCGAGGCCTCGCTCACGGCGCTGGCCGAGCAGACATGGGAGAGCCTGCGCCAGCGCGTCAGTGCGTATGATAACCCGGAGCAGCCTTATCTGTCTCACCCGCATCCCGGTCGGGAGCCGCGTTTTGCGGATTATGCGCGTCTGGCCCGTGTGCCGGAATGGAACACCGCACGGGTGGAGGACGACGCATGAGTAGCCAGAAAACTCTTTCAGTTTCTCAGGAATTTTCTGAAGCCATTCAGCAGGCCAACCATCAGCAGGCTCTGGCGTCTGACCCGATGGCGTCTGTTTTTGTTTCGGCCTCCGCCGGGAGCGGAAAAACCAAACTGCTGATTGACCGCCTGCTGCGGCTGATGCTCCCTCGCCCCAATCCGGCAGGGGGAGAAGGGTTGCCCGGCAGTCCACCAGCCCGGATTTTATGCCTGACCTTTACCAAGGCGGCTGCGGCGGAAATGGCCATCCGGCTCCAGAAGCGCCTTGGCCGCTGGGTGACGTTGCCGGATGATGCGCTGAATGCGGAATTACAGGCTTTGTCTGTGCCCTGCACAGTGGAAACGCGCCGCCGCGCCCGTGCTCTGTTTGCAGAAGTGCTGGATTTGCCGGGCGGAATGCGGATTGGCACCATTCACGCCTTCTGTCAGTCTCTCCTGCGGCGCTTCCCGCTGGAAGCAGCCATGAACCCGCATTTCACCGTGATGGAAGAAACGGATGCGCGTCTGGCTCTGCAAGGATGTGTGGAGACCGTTCTGGGGAACAGCGCCACACCGAGCATTGCCCCGCTGGCGGGGCAGATCGGGCTGGCGGATTTTGTCAGTCTGGTTGGCACGCTCCGGCACGATTCACGGGGCGAAGCCATTCGGGAACGCATACTTGCACTGCCTGCATTGTTGCCAACGGTCCTGTGCCGCGTGCTGGGTCTGCCGCAGGGCGCTTTGAAAGGCTCTGATTCTGAACAAATACAGGATGCCTGCACGGATTTTCCGGGTGAGGAGTATTTACGGGATTCTCTTCCTACACTGGTGAGTAAAGGGACGGAGGCCGTTAAAGCCACGGCGTATCGCCTGCTGGACTGGCTTGCTCTTCCACCCGCAGAGCGGGCCAGACAGTGGGATGTCTGGCGCAACGGGTTGCTGACAAAAGACGGAAAGCCACGCAAGCGAGGCCTGATTACAACAAAACTCGCGAATGACCATGCAGATTTCGCAACCGCACTGGAGCGGGAGGCGGAGCGTATTCTGGCGGTGGAAGAAGCTTTGCGCGGCAGGCGTCTGGCACGGCTTGGGCTTGCACTTTTAAAAACCGCTGCACCAGTCGCGGCACTCTATGAGACCCGGAAAAGCCAGAAGGGGCTGGTAGAGTATGATGATCTTATCCGCCGTACACTCGGGCTTTTGCAACAGCCGGGGGCTGCGTGGGTGCTGTATAAGCTGGATGGCGGGATTGACCACCTGCTGCTGGATGAAGTGCAGGATACCTCACGCGAGCAGTGGCGCATTGCGGGCGATCTGACAGCAGAGTTTTTCGCTGGGGATGGAACGCATACGCGGGAGCAGGGCCCACGCACTGTTTTTGCGGTGGGAGATTATAAACAGTCCATTTACGGCTTTCAGGGCGCAGACCCGGATTCTTTCAGAACATGGCGGCGGGAATTTAAAAACCGTGCCGCCTTTGCGTCCTTGCCCTGGCAGGAGCCGGACCTGACGGTCTCTTTCCGGTCCACCGCCCCTGTTCTGGCGCTGGTGGATGCGGTTTTTTCCGTGCCGGAGGCCGCGCGGGGCGTGGCGGAAGAAGATGGCCGGGCTATGCAACATCTGACCGCCCGGCCCGGTGAAGGGGGCCGTGTGGAACTCTGGCCGCTGGCTGAAGCCCAGATGGATGAGGAAGACACGCTCAGCCCGTGGGAGCCACCAACGGCCAACACCACCCGCCAGAACCCGCAGCAGAAACTGGCTGACACCCTCGCCCGTTTTATAGCGCAGCAGCTCACGGCCCCGCCGGAAGAGGGCGCTGCGCCGCTGACGCCGGGGGACGTTCTGGTGCTGGTGCCGCGCAGGTCCTCTTTTGTCACAGCGCTCATCCGGGCTCTGAAAACGGAGAACGTGCCGGTTGCAACCTTGGTGCGAACGGGGCTGGCGGACCAGCTGGCCGTGCAGGATCTCATGGCGCTGTGCGGCGCGCTGCTGCTGCCGCAGGATGATCTGACGCTCGCCTGCGTGCTTACTTCCCCTCTGGGCGGGGTGTCAGATGAAAGTCTGATGGCTCTGGCAACCGGGCGCGGCAGGGGGGAGCCACTCTGGTCCGCTTTGCGGGTACATCATGCTGAGCGGCCGGACTGGGCACAGGCCTGGCAGATGCTGGATGGGCTGTTCCGGCGCGTGGATTATCTGACGCCGCATGAACTGCTGTCCGAAGCACTGGGTCGTTCCGGCGGCCGGGCGCGTCTGCTTGCGCGGCTCGGGCCGGAAGCCGCCGAATCGATAGATGAACTGCTCTCGGCCGCCCTGCGCTATCAGAACATGCATCCGCCGTCCTTGCAGGGGTTTCTGCACTGGCTCCGTAATTCGGAAGAAAGCGTGAAGCGTGAGGCTGAAGCCGGGGGCGATGCCGTGCGCGTCATGACGGCGCACGGGGCCAAGGGGTTGCAGGCCCGGCTGGTCATTCTGCCCGATACGGTGGGCACACCCCGGTTTGAGGACCGGCTGTTCTGGGTCAAGGACGGGCCAACCGGGCTGGACGTGCCGCTCTATGTGCCGCGTGGCGCCTTGGCTGTGAGCGTCACGCAAAAGCTGCGCGCGGCAATGCAGGCCAGTGCCATCGAGGAATATAACCGCCTGCTCTATGTGGCTCTTACCCGTGCGGCGGAGCGGTTGGTGGTGTGCGGCTGGAAACCGGGCCGCGTGGTGCCGCCGGAAAGCTGGTACGAACGGTGCCGCAAAGGATTTGAGGCAGCGGGGGCTGTGCCGCAGGACTGGGACGCGGGCGGCTGGACCGGCGAGATGCTGGTGCTGGAAGAAAAACCCCGGCCCCGTGCGCAGAAGGAAAGCCAGAGCACGCTTTCTGCCGCTCCGTCTGAAGCGGCAGGTCAGGCAGAGGGTCATGCAGTGAAGGCCGTCCTGCCTGTGTGGCTGGGGCATGCGCCCACATGGCAGGGGGTGCCGCCGGTGGCGGATGCACCACTGGCCCGGCCTCTGGCCCCCAGCCGCCCGGATGATGCCATGCTGGGGCCTTTGCCGCCCGTTCGCTCTCCGCTGGATGTGGCAAGCGTGACCCCTGCCGCGGCGCGGGAGGCAGCTTTCCGGCGTGGCACGCTGGTGCATGCGCTGTTGCAATACCTGCCCGCTTATCCGCCGGACCAACAGGCAGAGATGGCGCATGGCTGGCTGGCCCGTCCTGCCAGCGGCCTGAAACCGGAAGAGGCCGCCACACTGGCAAAACAGGTGCTGGGTGTGCTGGCCCTGCCGGATCTGGCGGCTCTGTTCTCCCCCCAGGCGCGGGCGGAGCAGCGGCTGGCTGGTGTGGCAGGCGGGCAGGTGATTGTGGGGCAGGTGGACCGCATGATTGTTCTGCCGGACACGGTGCTGGTGTGTGACTTTAAAACCGGGCGGCACACGCCGCGCACGCTGGCGGCAACACCCGTGCTGTATCTGCGTCAGATGGCGGCTTACCGCGCGTTATTGCAGGGGTTATACCCCGATAAGCGGGTGCGGTGTGTGTTGGTCTGGACGGAGGGGCCACGAGCAGACGTGCTGCCGGATGCCCTGCTGGAGGCGCATGCGCCGGGTGCCCGTGGAGACAGCACATCTTGACCGGATGCGCTGGCCCCTTAAGTGTAGAGGCACACGCTGTGGGCGGGGAACCGTTTGCGGTCAGACTGTTTATGCCTCTGTCAGGCGTGCCCGCATGCCACCCGTCCACGAACAAGGAAGAGACAATCCCATGAGTGAACATACGCTTGCTGTTACAGATTCCAGCTTTGACGCCGATGTGCTCAAGGCCTCCGGTCTGGTGCTGGTCGATTTCTGGGCGGAATGGTGCGGCCCGTGCAAAATGATTGGCCCGGCACTGGAAGAACTCGGCAAGGATTTTGCCGGGAAGCTGACGGTAGCCAAGATCAATATTGATGATAACCCCGTCTCCCCCAACACGTACGGTGTGCGCAGCATCCCCACCCTGATGCTCGTAAAGGATGGTCAGGTGCTGGATACCAAGGTGGGCGCGCTGCCCAAAAGCCAGCTTAAAGCCTGGGTTGAAGGCGCTCTGTAAGCCTGTCTTGCAGAGGACGTGCACCGTCCTGCCGGGCCATAATGCTTGGCAGGACGGCGCAAGCAGCGTAAGGCACGCTGCTAACAGGGCTATGCTCCCATTTTTTGATTTATCGCAGTTGCAGGGTTCAAGATGAGCTGGATCACCGAATACGTCCGTCCCAAAATTCGCGGCCTTCTGCGTCGTGATGTGCCGGATAATCTGTGGACCAACTGTGAGTCCTGTAGTCAGATGATTCTGACCAAGGAACTGCATCGCGCCATGAATGTGTGCCCCCATTGCGGGCATCACATGAAGGCACTGGTGCCTGACCGTCTGGCATGGACGTTTGATAACGGGGAATGCACCCGGATTGAACTGCCGCCAGCCCCGGTCGACCCGCTGGGCTTCCGGGACCAGAAAAAATATACCGACCGCCTGAAAGACGCCCGCGCCAAAAGCCATCTGGATGAATCCCTGATTGTGGCGCACGGCACCATTGGCGGGCACCCGAGCGTTGTGGGCGTCATGGCGTTTGAGTTCATGGCGGGCACCATGGGTGCGGCCTTTGGTGAGCGTTTTGTGGCGGCGGCCCGTCTGGCTGTGCTGCAAAAGTCCCCGCTGGTCATTTTCACCGCCTCCGGCGGCGCGCGGATGCAGGAAGGGGCGATCAGCCTGATGCAGATGCCGCGCACCACCATTGGGGTGCAGATGCTGAAGGAAGCAGGGCTGCCGTATATTGTGGTGCTCACCAACCCGACCACGGGTGGCGTGACGGCCTCCTTCGCCATGCTGGGCGATGTGCAGATTGCCGAACCCAATGCGCTGATCGGCTTTGCAGGCCCGCGCGTGATTGAAGACACCGTGCGGGAAAAACTGCCCGAAGGCTTCCAGCGGTCCGAATATCTGCTGGACCACGGCATGCTGGACATGGTGGTGTCCCGCAAGGAGATGCGGGAGACACTGGCCCGCGTGATCGGCCTGCTGATGCGCGCGCCTGCCACACCGGAAGACGGGAAGGCTGAACCGGCCCCCGCCGTTGTGTCGGATGCAGCCCCTGCCGCTCCTGCGGCCTGAGTACTCCGCGCGTGACATCCTCTACGGGCGGCTCCGCGCCAACAACTGAGTTTTCAGGCCGCACCGGAGAAGTGCTGGAACGGCTGAACCGCCTGTACCCGGCGCTGATTGATCTTTCACTGGGGCGGCTGGAAACCCTGCTGGGCAAGCTGGGGCACCCTGAAGAAAACCTCCCCCCCGTGATCCATGTGGCGGGCACCAACGGAAAGGGCAGCACCTGCGCCACACTGCGCGCCATTGGTGAGGCCGCTGGCTGGCGGGTGCATGTCATGACCTCGCCGCATCTGGTGGATGTTACGGAGCGGTTCCGTCTTGCCGGGACGCTGGTGAGCGAGGCCGAACTGGTCGCGACACTGGAGGAAATTGAGCAGGTCAATGCCGGTGCGCCCATCACGGTGTTCGAGGTGCTGACGGCGGCGGGCTTCCTGCTGTTTTCCCGCCATCCGGCGGAACTGGCAATTATCGAGGTCGGTCTGGGTGGCCGGTGTGACGCCACCAATGTGCTGAAGCACCCGGCGGCCTGCATTGTTACCTCTGTTTCCATGGATCATGAGGCCTTTCTGGGCAACACGCTGGAAGCGATTGCCGCGGAAAAAGCCGGGATTTTCAAACCCGGTGTGCCTGCTGTAACCGGCGCGCAGCCAGAGGCCGTGCAGCGTGTGCTGGCAGCGCAGGCCCGCGCGGTGGGTGCGCCGCTCGCCTGCCGTGGGGAGGCCTGGCAGATTGCGCCTGTGGTCTCCAGTGGCGTGGCCGCCGAAGATGGCAGCCTGATTTTTACCGATTCTCAGGGCTCGCTTACGCTGCCTGCTCCGGCGCTTACCGGCCCATGGCAGATGGAAAATGCCGGTCTGGCTGTGGCGGCGCTGCGTGTGTCCGGACTGAGCGTGCCGGAGGCCGGCTGGCAGGGTGTGGGCAAGGTTTCATGGCCCGCCCGGATGCAGCGGCTGCATGGCGCACTGGCGCAAAGCCTGCCCGCAGGCTGGGAGCTGTGGCTTGATGGCGGCCACAACCCCGGTGCGGGCCACGCGCTGGCGCAGGAATTGCAGACATGGGGGGATGAACCCCTCCATCTGCTGGTTGGCATGAAGCAGACCAAGGATGCCTCGGGCTTTCTGAACCCGGTTTTGCCTTACGCCACCACGCTGTGGGCCATTAGTGAACCCACGCAGCATCTGGCTCTGCCAGTTGAAGCGATTGTGGAGGCCTCCGCTGGCAAGGCGCAGGTTGGCCCCACGCTGGTCCGGGCGCTGGACGCTCTCAAGGCCCGGTCAGATGGTCAGCCCGCCCGTGTGCTGATCTGCGGGAGCCTCTATCTGGCCGGTGTGGCACTGACACAGGATGGCTGGGTATTTGGTGCTTAAAATATAATTCTATTTTATTTAGGGGTGAATAAATATTATTTTTCTTCATTAAAGGACATTATATAATTTTCTATATATTTGTATTGTTCGTTCGCATAGTGGATGCCAATTTCAATCGGATTTGCATGCCATGAGTAATGTGACCATTTCCATCTTTGTGTCTCATCAGGAGCGCTAAAGGAATTCCAACTAGAACGACGACGTTGAGAGTTGCTGGTGAGTATCAAACATTCTGTCAGTCGAGGTAAAAACACGATTTCGCAAGCAATTTGATTCATTGCGATTGATTTTGGATTAAAATAAAAAATGCTATGTACAGATTTCAATTCACAATTGTTATATAGATGGTAAATCTCAGTATATCCAGCGCCAATTCCAAGTGCTGAAATTACGCTAACTCCGAAAATATCATTTTGATTTTCTTTCTTTTTTCTTTCTATATAACCATGGGTAAGAAAATCAGAATTACCACGACGTTCTAATAAATCAATTATTGTTTTCTTATTTTCGACAAAATCAAAGCTATTATGATGACTTGTTTTGATTTGAAAAAAATCTTCTAATTCTGACATATTTTTCGCAGTTTCTAAGGTAGTTTCAAAAACTCCATTAATAAAAGCTTGTGCGGCATCCATAGTAGGCACTTGTTTTTCAATTTTTTCTTTGGCTAATGTAAATTGAGATACAGGTAAAATTATCTCTTCTTGAGCTTTACTATCAGATATTCTCAAAAATTCATTACGAAAGTCACTGAGAGAAGTGGCGTCGTTACAAAATTTCTCGTGAGCTATGCCTTGACGTATAAAATGTGGGGTCTGAGAAATATGATTTAAAAACGCATCGCGCAATGCGCTTTCTACGTCAGAGTAATATACAACTCCCAATTCTTTTTGAAGGCAGGATTTGATAAACTCGCTAGTGAAAAGACTCAATTCATCTCCCGCAAGAGAATATTGGCTTTCCGTACATGATGAAAACTGTATAAAACTTTTAAAGCCCACCTTTGTTGATCCCGACAAAGGAGATGTGTCTGATTTGATTAAATTGCGGCCAGCTTCACAAGCATCAATAACTATTACTGAAGTTTTGGCATGGAAATTTCTAAGTAGTGATAGTATTTCTGTATGTGATATTCCTGTTGTGTTGGGAGAATTTTCTTTAAAATGTTCGAAGCACATATAGAAATCATTAGTGTTTGAAAGACCATGCCCTGTGAAATAAAAAAATATTTCATCGCAATCTTCATCTAATTTTGCCAAATCCCGTAAGGAATCTTTCACAGTATTAACTTTTTCATCTATAAATTTGGCAATATGATGAAATTTTTTTGTTTCTGTTAGAAGTTTATTTAATTCCTCAACATCATTTTTACAGCAACTTAGAGAGGATAATTCATCATATCGTGTATTGCCAACTAAGACTGCTATATTTTGTCCCATGATCCCTCTCTTGAATTTTTTGGAAGCTTTCTAAATTACCGCCAATATAGTTTTTAGAGTGTAAATGAGAGGAAGCGTTTTGCCCATTCTAATTTGTATGGCTGTTCAGATAAGGATGGGATTGTGAATTGCAGGTAAAGCATAAATTACTCATACTATTTGTGCTGTATACGTAATGTCTGACTGTTTATTGGAAAAAATGGTGCCCCCATTCAGATTTGAACTGAAGACCTACCGCTTACAAGGCGGTTGCTCTACCACTGAGCTATAAGGGCACAGCACATGACGTGCAGGGGCGGATTAAAACTGTAAAACGTGCGGCGCGTCAAGGTCCGGTTTTCAATCTTACCGCAGTTTTTTGGTTGTGCGGATATTGCATCGAACCACACGCTGGCGCATCTAGTCGCTTATGCCGCACTCTGCTTCCGCACCCCTGCCAGCTCTCTCTCTGCACGACAGTCAGCGCCGCGCGACCGTGCCGTTTACGCCGCTCGATCCGGAGCACGTAAAAGTCTATTATTGTGGACCCACGGTCTATGATCTGGCCCATATCGGCAACCTGCGCGCCATGCTGACAGCAGATGTGCTGGTGCGGTTCCTGCGGCAGGCCTATCCGCGTGTGACGTTTGTGCGTAATATTACGGATGTGGACGACAAAATTACCGCCCGCGCCCGCGCCAACGGGGAGGATATCGCCTCCCTGACCCAGCGCACGACGGAGGAGTTCCATCAGGATCTGGCGGCCATGAATGTGCTGCCGCCGGATATTGAACCCCGCGCCACCCATAATATTGGTGAAATGCAGGCCCTGATTGCCCGCCTGATTGAAAACGGCCACGCCTATGAGGCAGATGGCCATGTGCTGTTCTCCGTCGCGTCTTTTCCGTCTTACGGGGCGCTGTCTGGCCGGGACCCGGAGGAACTGGTGGCCGGGGCTCGTGTGGAAGTAGCGGGCTACAAAAAAAATCCGGGTGATTTTGTGCTCTGGAAACCCTCGGATGCGGACCAACCGGGCTGGGAGAGCCCGTGGGGCCGGGGGCGTCCGGGCTGGCATATTGAATGTTCGGCCATGTCACACCGCTACCTTGGGGAAAGTTTTGATATTCACGGCGGCGGGTCCGACCTGTTGTTCCCGCACCATGAAAATGAGCGCGCCCAGAGCCTGTGCTGCTTCCCGCAGGGCAAGTTTGCCAATTACTGGGTGCATAATGCCATGCTGCTCGTTGAAGGCGAGAAGATGTCGAAATCGCTCGGCAACTTCCTGACGATTCGGGACGTGCTGCAACAGGCTCCGGCGGAGGCGCTGCGCCTGCTGCTGCTGGGGGCGCATTATCGCTCGACCCTGAATTATACGCAGGCCGGATTGCAGGAGGCCCGCAAGGTGCTGGACCGGTTCTATCGTGCGCTGGCCGCTGGCCCCGTGCCGGATGTCGCGGCTCCGGAGACTGTGCTCAGGGCACTGGCGGAAGATCTGAACACCCCCATGGCCATTGCTGAACTGCATGTTCTGGCCGGGCAGGCACTGGCGGGGGACAGAACGGCCGCCGGGGCGCTCAAGGCGGGCGCGGGCCTTCTGGGCCTTTTGCAGGAAGACCCGGAAAAATGGTTCAAGGGTGACCATTCGGATGAAGACGCGCAGATTGATGCCCTGATTGCGGAACGGACCGCGGCCAAAAAGGCGCGTGATTTTGCGCGGGCGGATGCCCTGCGTGACCAGCTTCAGGGGCAGGGGATTGTGCTTGAAGATACAAAAGACGGCACCATCTGGAGGCGCGCATGACCGGGCGTGACGGCGGGGCTCCGCTGGAGCCTGTTGGCAACACGCCGGTTGTCATTCTGGTCCGCCCGCAGCTTGCAGAAAATATTGGCACCACGGCCCGCGCCATGGCGAATGGCGGCCTGTTCCACCTCCGGCTTGTCAGCCCGCGTGATGGCTGGCCGCAGGAGCGCGCCTGGCGCACGGCCTCCGGGGCAGACCGGATTCTGGAAGCCGCGACCGTGCATGAGAGCGTGGATGATGGCATTGCTGATCTGCACCATGTGTTTGCCACCTGCCCACGCCCTCGCCACATTGTCAAAACAGTCATGACGGCGCGTGGCGGGGCCGCGGAATTGCGGGCGGCGACAAACCGGGGGCTGAAGGTCGGCCTGTTGTTCGGGCCGGAACGCGCCGGGCTGGATAATGAGGATATGGCGCGTGCGGATGCGCTGATTCGCTACCCCTTAAACCCGGCTTTCATGTCGCTCAATCTGGCGCAGGCCGTCATGATCATGGCGTATGAATGGTGGCTGGCGGACGATCAGACCGCACCGCGTGAACTCATGACCAACGAGACCCATGTTGCGACCAAGGGTGAGCTGGAAAACTTCATGGGGCATCTGATCCGTGAGCTGGATGAATGCGGTTTTCTGCATAATGAGCAGAAGCGCCCCGGCATGGTGCGCAACCTGCGGCATTTTTTCACACGTGGGGAAGTGACGGAGCAGGAACTGCGTACGCTGCATGGCGTGGTACGGGAACTGGCGCATCCGCGCAGAAAATAACCAAGACCCCGGAAGCGGTTTTAAAAACGCTTTAAATGCTCAGACCGTAATGCCTGCTGGGTGCGGTCTGGCGGGTGGCTGTCACGGGGCAGATTTGCGGAAAATCCGCCCCGTGCAACACGATATTTAGTCAGCGGCCAGTGGCATGTTGCGGTGCGCCATGGCTGTCGTCACATGGTCTTCCAGCGCTGCCGTAACCTTATCGGCCTGTTTGGCAAAGATATGGTCGGCATCCGGGAAGACGCGGTAATCCACCGTCACACCCTTCTGGGTGTTCAGCTTGTCCACCAGCTTATGGATGGCGGGTTCCGGCGCCATGTCATCCTTGCCGCCTGCAATCATCAGGCCGCCACAGGGGCAGGGGGCCAGAAAGCCAAAGTCATAATAGGTGGCCGGAGGGGCCACGCTGATCCAGCCGGTAATTTCCGGACGGCGCATCAGCAACTGCATGCCAACAAAGGCCCCGAAGGAATAACCTGCAATCCACAGACCGCTGGCGTTCGGGTTGACCATCTGCATCCAGTCCAGAGCGGCGGCGGCATCGGAAATTTCACCAATTCCGCCGTCATACCGGCCCTGAGACCGCCCGACGCCACGGGAATTGTAGCGCATGACCGAAAAGCCCATTTTCTCAAAGGACCGGTACATGGCGTAGGTAATGCGGTTGTTCATTGTGCCGCCGTGCAGCGGGTGCGGGTGCAGCACCAGCGCCAGAGGCGCATTGGGCTGGTTGGAATGGTGGTAACGCCCTTCAAGACGCCCGTCCGGGCCGGCAAACATAACCTCAGGCATTCGGGTTCCGCATGGTTTTGAAATGCGTCCGTGGGCATGACGCATCCCGGTTTAGCAAAGGCTCCGGCAGGGGGCGATGCCACGCTACAAGCCGGTGCAGGCGGGTCAGGCGGCCCGCAAAACAGTCAGAAAACAGGCCAACCACCGCCGCAGGCCAGAACAGGCGCGGCAGAAACGGTCTGTTATGGACATGGTATCATGCAGGAGGCAGAAAAAGGGGTGAGGCGCAAAATCCGAGATTGACCTTGCTGCTGGCAGGGGCATACTGCGAAACCTCACCTTGCTGCACTGTATGGTATTGACCATGGCCCCTCTATAAGGGGTGTGCGGTCATAATTTCCACATAAATCGTTCTAATGGCTGTTTTGTGCCCCTTGCAGGGGAACGCACGGGTATTTGAAGGGCAGAAGGAGCAGATCAATGAGTCTCTGGGCGCAGAGCCGGGGTGAGACGTCCCGCAGGGCTTATCTGGATGCGAACGCCACGGAACCTCTGCGGCCACAGGCACGGGAGGCCATGCTTGCGGCGGCTGATCTGACGGGCAACCCGTCCTCCGTGCATAGTGCCGGGCGCATGGCGCGCGCCGTGCTGGAAGAGGCGCGGGATCAGGTGGCCAGAGCACTCGGCGTTGCGCCGCTCAACTGCATTTTTACGTCTGGCGGCACGGAGGCCAATGTTCTGGCCATGCACGGGCTTGGGCAGGGGCGGCGCTTTCTGGTGGGGCAGACAGAGCATGATGCCGTGCGGAAAGGTGTGCCCGCAGGCGCGCCGCTGAGCTGGCTGCCGGTGGAGGCCAGCGGGCAGGTCCGGCTGGACGTGCTGGAGTCTGCACTCGCACAGGGTGGCCGCCCGGCTTTTGTATGCCTGATGCTGGCTAATAATGAGACTGGAGTTCTGCACCCCATGGCCGAGATTGTGCGCCTTTGCCAGAGCCATGGCGCGCATCTGCATGTGGACGCCGTGCAGGCCGCGGGGCGGATGGCACTCTGTGTGGAAGAGATGGGTATGGATAGCCTTGCTCTCTCTGGCCACAAGATGGGCGGGCCGAAAGGGGCCGGGGCGTTGCTGCTGCGTGGTCCGGCCCCGGCGCGACTGGAGCCGTTGTTTGAAGGGGGCGGGCAGGAACAGGGCCGCCGTGGCGGCACGCCCCCCTTGCCCGCACTGGCTGGTCTGGTGGCTGCTTTGCAGGCCTCTCTGGCGCAGCCGGCCCAGCCTCTTGCCGCCTTGCGGGACAGGCTGGAGCAGGCGGCATGTGCGGCGGGTGCCGTGGTGAATGGGGGTGCGGCCCCAAGGCTTGCCAACACCACGAACCTCTCCCTGCCGGGGCGCAAGGCGCAGGGGCAACTGATGCGGCTTGATCTGGAGGGTGTCTGTGTGTCCGCCGGGTCTGCCTGTTCTTCCGGCAAGGTTGCTGTCTCCCATGTGCTGGACGCCATGGGGCTGGGGGATCTGGCCGGACAGTCCATTCGGGTGTCCCTGCCCTGGAATGTGACGGAAGAGGACATACATCAGTTTATCCGGGCGTATGAGGGCATGGCGCAGAGTGCTGCCCCCACCTTTGCGGGCTGAGCAGATCACGGAAGAGCCGGAGAGAGGAGAAGAAAGGGAGGTTATGGACGCGCTGTATTTCGATCATGCCGCAACCACCCCGTGTGACCCGCGTGTACGGGCTGTGATGCTGAACGCCCTTGAGCAGGATAACGGGAATCCGCACAGCACCACGCATGCGTCCGGCCGGAAGGCGGCGGATCTGGTGGAGCGTGCGCGGGCGGAGGTCGCGGCCCTGATTGGGGCAGACCCGCGCGAGATTATTTTTACGTCCGGCGCAACAGAGGCCAATAACCTTGCCATCAAGGGGGCGGCCCGCCATCTGGCGGCCATGGGCAGCCCGCGCCGCCGGGTGATTACGGTGGCGACGGAACATAAATGCGTTCTGGAAAGCGTGCGCGATCTGGCTCAGGAGGGGTTTGAGCCTGTTATTCTGCCGGTAGACGCCAGCGGGCTGCTGGACCCGGCTGTTTTGCAAAAGGCGCTGGAGGTCCCCACTGCTCTGGTGTCCATCATGGCGGCGAATAATGAGACCGGCGTGTTGCAGGACCTCGCAACGCTTGCGCCGCTGGTGGAGCAGGCCGGGGCTTTGCTCCATTCCGATCTGGCGCAGGCCGCCGGGAAAATTCCTGTGGATGTGCGGCGTCTCGGGCTGGCGTTAGGGTCTCTTTCTTCCCACAAGCTCTATGGCCCCAAAGGGGCCGGGGCTCTGTTTGTGCGGCGCAGGCCCCGGGTCAGGGTGCAGCCATTGTTTTCTGGCGGCGGGCAGGAGCGCGGGCTGCGGTCCGGCACATTGCCCGGTTTTCTGCTGGCCGGATTCGGGGAGGCCTGCCGGATTGCGCGGGCGGAGGCTGAGCAGGACGCCGCGCATCTGGCACATCTGCGGGACATCTTTCTGGCGCGTGTGCGGCAGAGCCTGCCGGATGTGGTGGTGAATGCTGAAGCCTCCCCGCGTCTGCCGGGTCTGTTCAGCCTGCGGTTGCCGGAAGGGCAGCGGGCGCTGGATGTGATTGACGCCATGCCGGGGGTGGCGGTGTCTCTGGGTTCGGCCTGCTCTTCGGCGGAAATTGCCCCGTCCTACGTGCTGGAAGCCATGGGGCTGGGGCGGGATGAGGCCGGAAGAAGCTTGCGTCTCTCCCCGGGACGCTTTACCTCAGCCGCCGAGGCGGAGCGCGCGGCAGACAGGCTGGTGCAGGCCGCTATGACACAGACAGCTATGATTACAGACAGTACTGGCAGGATAGAAAACGCATGCCCCAGATGACCTTTGTTGAACAGGACGGAACCGAACGCACGGTTGATGCGCCGCTCGGCCTTTCTGTGCTTGAAATTGCCCACAAGCATGGCATTGATCTTGAAGGCGCGTGTGAAGGCTCTCTGGCCTGTGCAACCTGCCACGTGGTTGTTGATCCGTCCTGGGCGCCGAAGCTTGAGGCTGCCACGGATGATGAAGAAGATATGCTGGATCTGGCCTTCGGTCTGGAAAAAACATCCCGCCTTGGCTGCCAGATTGTTATGACAGACGCGCTGGATGGTCTTGTTGTGCGCCTGCCGCGCACGGCCTGACGCGATTTTAAACACGAGAGAATAAGGGGACGCGCCGATGCGCATTCTTGTGGCCATGTCCGGGGGGGTGGACAGTTCCGTGGTTGCCGCCCGCCTTCAGGCAGAAGGGCACGAGGTGATCGGGGCGACCCTCCAGCTTTATGATTCCCGCGGGGCCGCCAAAAAAGGGGCCTGCTGTGCCGGGCAGGATATCCGGGATGCCCGCGCTGTGGCTGACCGTCTGGGCTTCCCGCATTATGTGATTGATGCGGAACGCCGGTTTAAGGACAGCGTGATCGAGCGGTTTGCTGATGCCTATGCGGCTGGCGAGACGCCGGTTCCGTGCGTGGCCTGTAACCAGGGCGTGAAATTTACCGATCTTCTGGGCCTTGCGAAGGAAATCGGGGCGGATGCCATGGCGACTGGCCACTATGTGCGCCGTGTGGAAGGCCCGGACGGGCCGGAACTGCACCGCCCGGTGGATGAGGCGCGGGACCAGTCCTGGTTCCTGTTTGCCACCACGCGGGAGCAGCTTGATTTTCTGCGCTTCCCGCTGGGCGATATGCCGGACAAGGCTGCCGTGCGCGCGGAAGCCGAGCAGTTCGGGTTGGTGGTTGCCGGCAAGCCGGACAGTCAGGATCTCTGCTTTGTCAGTGATGGGTCCTACGTGGACCTTGTTGAAAAAATGCACCCCGAAATGGCTGGCCCTGGCGAGATTGTGGACAGCACCGGCCGTGTGGTGGGCCAGCATGAGGGCGTGATGCGCTTTACTGTTGGCCAGAGCAAACGGCTGGGCAATGCCGCCCGTCTGGACGGAGAGCGCCAGATGGTGGTGGGGGTGGAGCCGGGCCGTAAACGCGTGGTGATCGGCCCGCGTTCAGGCTCCTTTGTCACGACGCTTTCTGTGCGGGATGTGAACTGGCTTGTTGATGCCCCGCCGGAGGGGCTGGTCTGCCGGGTGCAGATGCGCGCGCGGGAAGAGCCCCGCGCGGCCCGTGTCATGGCAACACCAGAGGGTGCGACCGTTCTGCTGGAAGAACCCGCCATGCCTGCTCCCGGTCAGGCCTGTGTGTTTTATGATGGCAGCCGTATTCTGGGCGGCGGCTTTATTCGCCGGACAGAAACTCAGTCTGACCCGCTTACAGATGCCGGGGCAGACGCAATATCAGCAGCCTGATAGGAGAGAGACGATGGCAGACGGACGACTGGTCATAGGCACGCAGCGTTATTCTTCATGGTCTCTGCGGGGCTGGCTGTCAGTCCGGCTGGCCGGGCTGAGTGTTGATATTGATGTCATTCCTCTGGCCGGTGGCGGCAAGACCACGGCACTCAAGACGCTCTCTCCTAACGGATGCGTCCCGTATCTGGAACATCATGGGGCCGTGGTGTGGGATTCGCTCTCTATTGCGGAATATTGCGCGGAGCAGGACCCGGACCTGTGGCCTGCGGACCGGTGTGCCCGTGCGGTAGCCCGCTCCATTTCTGCGGAAATGCATTCCGGCTTCCGGGCTGTGCGGGCGGCGCTGCCCATGAATCTGGGGCGGGATAAGCGGCCACCCGCAGCCGGGTTTGATGAGGACGTGCTGAAAGATATTGCCCGGATTGATGCGCTGTGGACCGATGCCCGGACGCGCTTCGGGCAGGAGGGCGCGTTTCTGTTTGGCGCAGAGTTTGGCAATGCTGACGCGATGTATGCGCCCATCGTCGCCCGCTTCCTGTCCTACGATGTGCCGGGCCTGTCTGATAGTTCCCGCGCCTATATGCAGGCCGTGCGCCAGCATCCGCTGATGCGCGAATGGTATGATCAGGCCGCGCAGGAACCTGAAGACTGGTATCTGGACGTTTATGAATCTCTGGCCTGATCAGGGCGATTGTCCCTGATGGCCAGACAGGCATGAGTGTCTCTCGCCCCAGTGGCACACAGGCGGGGCTGCCTGCGGGCGGTGCCGGGGGGAAAGAGGCGCAGGTTTCCATTTCTGCACCGCGCGTCCTGACGGTCCTGCCCCCCCGAGAACGCTTTGCTTCAGGTGAGGCCGGAGCCATTGCGCTGCTGGTGCGGCGGATGGCGGAGAGCACGGAAACCGTGGCGGGGCTTGCCCCGGCCGGGCAACCGTTTGCGGGGGTGCGGTTTGCGCCTGTGGTCCCGGTCTTTCGGCCCTTCAGCCGGATTCAGCGGTATGTGGCCGGGGTAGCGGCCCTTGTCCGGTCCGTGCGCCCGGATCTGATTGAAGTGCATAACCGGCCAGATGTGGCTCTGGCATTGCGAAAAGCCTGTCCCGGCCTGCCAGTGAGTCTGGTGCTGCATAATGACCCTTGCGGGATGCGGCGCGCCCGCACTGCGGCGGAGCGGGAGCATCTGGGGCAGGCGGTGGCTGTTGTCGCGGTGTCAGAATGGGTGCGTGGCCGCTTTATCAGTCAGGGTGTGACCTCCTGCGTGCGGGTTCTGCCGAATAGTCTTGATCTGTCTAAGTTGCCTCCGCCTGTGCCGCAGCGTGACCCGGTGGTGCTGTTTGCCGGACGCATTGTGGCGGATAAAGGGGCAGATGCCTTTGTCACTGCCTGTGCGCGTGTTCTGCCGCGCCATACAGGCTGGCGGGCAGACATGATTGGCGCGGATCGCTTTGGGGCAGACTCGCCGGAAACACCGTTTCTCACGGCGCTGCGCGCGCAGGCCCAGCAGGCGGGCGTAGTGCTGCTTGGTTATCAGCCACATGAGGCTGTGATGCAGGCCATGAGTCGCGCTGCAATCGTGGTCGTACCCAGCCGCTGGCCGGAACCGTTTGGCATGGCGGCACTGGAAGCCATGGGGTGCGGGGCGGCGGTTGTGGCCTCCCATCGCGGGGGACTCCCCGATGTGGTGGGAGAGGCGGGACTTTACGCAGACCCGGATGATCCGGACACACTGGCCGCAGCTCTGGAACAGCTCATTGTCTCACCCGCCTTGCGGGCGGAAGCGGGGCAGGCTGGCCGTGCCCGCGCCAGACTGTTTGATGCTGCTGTCATGCGGGAAAAACGCCGTCTGTTGCATGAGGATCTTGTACGGGAATGGCGCTGGAAAGGCGTGTTCCGCGCTTAACGGTCCTGCCGCCACCCGCAGGTGCGCAAAGCCTCCTGCATCCCGGCACGCGGGGGCGCTGTGGCAGAAACAGGCGGCGTCAGCGGCAATGTCAGGCTACGGGCCAGCAGGTGCAGCCCTTGCGGGTGTGGGTGGCCATAAAGCGTATCCCCCACAATGGGCCAGCCCATGGCCGCGCAATGCACACGCGCCTGATGGGTGCGGCCTGTATGCAGTGTAAGCTCCAGCCAGCATAGGCCTGCGTCGCGCCCCAGCACCTGCCAGTCTGTCCGGGCGGGCGCGCCCTTCGGGTCGGTGATGATCCGCCAGCCGGAGGGGGCGGTTGTTTTGGTAAGCGGCAGGGCAATCGTGCCCTGCTCAGCCTCCGGGCCGCCTTCCACAACTGCCCAGTAGGTTTTACGGGCGGTTTTGTCGGTAAAGGCTTTCTGCATGGCCAGCAGGGGCTGTTTGCGCAGCGCAATAGCCAGACAGCCGGAGGTTTCCGTATCCAGCCGGTGCGCCAGCCACGGCCCATCCTTGCGGCGGGAGAGCAGAGGGAAGCAGTCTTCCACGCAGGGGCCGCCCTTCGGCCCGGCATGCACCGGCACACCGGCGGGCTTATCCAGAATCACCACATGCTGGTCCTGATACAGCAGCGTGAGCGGGAATGGGCAGGGCGGAGGTTTGGTCATTCCTCGCGGTTAGGGCCTGTCAGCACCTTGCGGCGGCCCACATGGTCGGCCCGGCTGATAATGCCTTCACGCTCCATCTGCTCAATCAGCTTGGCAGCACGGTTGTAGCCAATGGACAGGTGCCTCTGCACGAAGGAGGTGGACGCCTTGCCTTCCCGCGTCACAATGGCCACGGCTTCATCATACATATCAGATTCGCCGTTATCGCCACCGCCGCCGGATTTGCCGCTGCTGGCCGGGGCTTCATCCACGGGTTCGGCTAGAACGTCGTCATCATAGATCGGCTCGCCCTGTTCCTTCAGGAAGTTGACGACCTGCTCTACCTCATTATCCGCCACAAACGGCCCATGCACACGGGTAATACGCCCGCCCCCCTGCATGAACAGCATGTCACCCTGCCCGAGGAGTTGTTCGGCACCCTGCTCACCCAGAATGGTGCGGCTGTCGAACTTGCTGATCACCTGAAATGAGATCCGGGTCGGGAAATTGGCTTTAATGGTGCCGGTAATCACGTCCACGGAGGGGCGCTGTGTGGCCATGACCACATGGATGCCCGCAGCACGGGCCTTCTGGGCCAGACGCTGTACGCAGGCGTCAATTTCCTTGCCTGCCGTCATCATCAGATCGGCCACCTCGTCGATAATCACGACGATGTAAGGCATCGGGTCGAGCGTGACGGACTGTTCCTCAAACACCGGATTGCCGGTTTCCGGGTCGAACCCGGTCTGCACCCGGCGTACCACAACTTCCCCGTCCGCACGGGCTTCCGCCGCGCGGGCGTTGTAGCCAGCAATATTGCGCACCTGCAAATGCGCCATGGTGCGGTAGCGGCGGTCCATTTCCCGTACCACCCATTTCAGGGCGTTTACGGCTTTGGGCGGTTCTGTCACCACCGGAGTCAGCAGGTGCGGGATACCGTCATAAATGGAGAGTTCCAGCACCTTGGGGTCAATCATGATCAGGCGGCATTCATCCGGGGAAAGCCGGTAGAGCAGCGAGAGGATCATGGCGTTCACGCCAACCGACTTACCGGACCCGGTGGTGCCAGCCACCAGCAGATGCGGCATGCGGGCCAGATCACTAAAAACAGGCTCGCCCTCAATATCCTTGCCAAGAGCAAGGGAGAGATGGGCCGGGTCATCGCGCCAGTCCGGCTGGTTCAGCAGTTCGGACAGGTAAACCGTCTCCCGCTTCTTGTTCGGAACTTCAATCCCGATCACATTCCGGCCTGGAACCGTGGCAATACGCACGCTCAGCACAGACAGGGAGCGCGCCACGTCATCCGCCAGACCAATCACGCGGGCGGAGCGGATGCCTGCGGCCGGTTCCAGTTCATACAGCGTGACAACCGGCCCGGCGCTCATGCCGACAATTTTGCCCTGCACGCCATAGTCACACAGCACCTGTTCCAGATTATGCGCGGTGTTTCTAAGGTCCTCTTCCGAGGGGCCATGCTGGGTATGAGCCGGTGCAGGTTTAAGCAGACTCAGCGGCGGCAGTTCCCATCCACCTTTCCGGGTTGTGGGAGAGGCGGACGTCTTGGCGGCTTTGACGGTTTTGGCTGCGCTGCCCGGTGCCGTGGCGTCCTTACCCGTAAACAACCGACCCAGAAGACCATTCCGCTCCTGCGGGGCGGTAGCGGAGGGGGCAGGTTCCAGAGTCAGGCCAGACGCTCCGGCAGGCTCTTCCCGCACCGGTGTTGCAGCGTGCGCAGGAGCCGGTTCGTCCTCGTCCGCGTCATGGAAGGCAGGCGTAGTTCCAGCAGAGCGGGCCGGCAGCGGGCCTTCATCTTCCTCGTCCTCATCCTGAAACAGGCTGTGGCCCGTGCTGCCACCGCTGCTTCTGGCGTAGGAGGTTTCCTCCCCCGTGGCGTATCCGCCTAAGGGGCCGGCATTTTCCTCTGTCTGGGGTTTGCGGCTGGCATAATACCGCACAAAGCGCATGCCAAGCTGGCCGGGGAGGCGCACCAGCACCAGCATCCCGCGCCAGAGTGTCAGCCATTCCTCACGCCGCAGGCCTGTGCACAGGGCTGTCAGCAGGATGGCCAGCAGCACGCCCAGAATCCAGATAACCATGCCTCCGGCCGGGCCAACGGCGGCCGTGCCCGCAGAGAGGGACGTCTGGGCAATGGAGAATCCGATTCCGCCACCAATCCCGGCCTGCGTGGGCCAGTGAATGGGGGGAAGAGCCGTAAACAGGAGGGGGATGGCGGCCAGCAAGGCTCCGGCCACAGGCAGCAGGCAAATGAGCGCCAGACACCGCAGGGCGAACACCAGAGGGGCCTCATGCCCCAGCAGCCGGTGGCTCAGGAAGCGCCAGCCCCACGCAAACAGAATCAGGGAGGGCAGCACCGCCGCCAGCCCGATTCCCTGTAACAGAGTGTCAGACAGAACGGCCCCGGGCATGCCCAGCAGATTGGTGGGAGGCTGGCCGGTTGCGGTATTAAACGAGGGATCGTTCGGGTTGTATGTCACCAGTGCAACCAGCAAAACGCAGGCGAGCAGACACAGCAAAATCCCTCCGCCTTCTTCAAGCCGCAGACGGAACGCGCTCTTGTAAGGGGAGGTGACGTAATCGGAAGATCTTGAGTGGCTCACGCGCGCCAAGGGCCTGGATCCTGACTCCAAAAGGCCGCCCGTGCCCGCTTCTGTCAGAGAAGGGCGACCGGCGGCGAAGGGTTGATGATGGATGTTTCCACAGGAAACTGACCGTAACCTAGCCTGAACTGGTGTCCTAAAGAAGGTTGCAGGGCGAGTCTTTCTGCAAAACGCTGGAACAAAAGCTCATCCCAGCAAAAACCAGACCCTGAAAACCAGATCTTCAAGCGTTTTATGGCGTCTGAGCTGTTTCAGGCGGTGCAAAGCTGAGACTCGGGTGAGCAGACCGCGCCAGCCCGGCTGCTGTGTTTTTTGCAGTAGATCCAGAGCTTTGACGGTCTCCGGGGCCAGTAGCATCTTGCGGCGGAGCAGATACAGCGTGTTGGCGCGGAAAATATTCATGAACGCCGTCGGGCCACGCCGGAGGGCCGCCAGAGCGCGGAGCAGGAAATGGCTGCGTGCCCCCACAGCGTTTTTCTCATGCTGGCGATAGAAAAGTGACGGCTGATTGTCTGTCAGAACCCGCCCACCAGCCCCGGCCACCATCAGATACGCCCACCAGTCATGGAGCAGAAACGTCGGTGCGGGCATCGCTTTGCGGAGCAGGGCACAGGCGGCAGGTGACAGCATCAGCGTGCAGCCCGTCGCGATATTCTGTGTCATGGCGGGCAGAAAGCTGGTGCCGTCTGGCAATTCGGGTGACAGGCTGAGAGGGGTCAGCGTTTTGTTGGTCAATGTCTGGCGGGTGCAATAAAGGGCCGGGGTCTGGCTCGGTACGGTCGCCAGCGCATGCATCCCGCGCTCCAGCTTGTCCGGAAACCAGACATCATCCTGATCACAAAATGCGACAGCGGCCTCAACCGGTGCCTGCTCCAGCAAGGTTGCGTAGGAGCCTGTGACCCCCAGATGCGCGCCTTTCCCGGCCGGAACTTCCACACAGCGTGCAGGCCCCACGGCGCGGGTAAATTGCTGCATGATGGTAAGGGTGCTGTCAGTAGAGCCATCATCCCGCCAGAACAACGTCCAGTTGGACCATGTCTGTTGCCGGAGGGAGTCTAATTGCTGCTGTAAATAGGAGGCGCCGTTATAAAGAGAGAGAAGAATAGCGACGGAAGAGCCATCGCCCGCAGCAGTATTCCGGTGCTTTATAAGCGCGTGCTGGCTTGTTTGCTGCACCTGTGCTGTTCTTCCTTCAGTCCATATAATCTTAAAACCTGCCCGGGACTGGCTATAGAAGAAGACTGTCTGGAAAATCTGTCAAATTTCAGACCATCCAGACAGTTTTGCACACTGTTTTACGCTGTCTGCGCAAAAATCTGGTGAACAGTTTTCCGCACGCTCTCCTGCCAAGCAGGCATTGTAACGCCGAAAACGCGCGTAAGTTTACTGTTATCCATACGGGAATCAGCAGGACGCTTGGCCGGGGTTGGCCAGTCCTGCGTACGGATGGCCGTCACGTCAGGCATTGTCTGGCCGTGCGTTGCGGCATCCTGCAGGGCGGCAACAGCCAGACCATGCCAGGTTGTCTCTCCCGTTCCGCAGGCGTGGTAAATGCCTGCAAAGGAGTCTTTCCAGCCGTCTTTTTCAATCACAGCGAGAATGGAGAGAATAGCATCCGCCAGATCGTCAGAGCTGGTCGGGTTGCCTTTCTGGTCCCCCACCACTTTCAGAGCCGGGTTTTTGGCTCCGGCATTGATCATGGTGCGCACAAAGTTTTTCCCGTGGGCGGAATAAACCCATGAGGTACGCAGCACGATAGTTTTGGGGTTGGCCGCCAGAACCTTGCTTTCTCCCTCGGCCTTGGTGCGGCCATAAACCGTTTCGGGAGAAACCGGGTCTGTCTCAACGTACGGCGCGCCCTTATCCCCGGAAAACACGTAATCCGTCGAGACATGAATCAGCGGAATACCGTGTTCAGCACACAGGCGGGCCAGTTCTTCGGGGCCGGTCGCGTTGGCGCGGGCTGCTCCGTCTTGCTCACTTTCCGCCAGATCCACCGCAGTCCATGCCGCGGCATTGACCACAGCAACCGGTTTGATGGCATTGAGTGTTGCGGCGATTGTTTCGGGTTTATCGAAGTCAAAGTCAGGGCGACCAACGCAGCGGATGCGCGGCCCACCCAGATTGACCAGAGATGTCGCTAACTGGCCTTTGCCACCCGTGACCAGAATGGGGCCACCGTTCTGTGCGAGACGACTCATGAGTTCTGCTCCTGATTACAGGTGAAACCAGCCTTTGGCGGCGGAAAATTCCGGAGCTTCCAGATCTTTTTCAGAAAGCACGGCGTCTTCCATTTTCACGGGCCAGTCGATGGCCAATTCTTTGCTGTTCCAGATCACCGCGCGTTCAGACGCTTTATTGTAAAGGCCGGTGCATTTGTACTGCACTTCCGCGTCTTCCGTCAGGGTGCAGAACCCGTGCAGGAAGCCCGGCGGAATCCAGAGCTGGGACCAGTTTTCTCCAGACAGTTCCGCCGCGACCCATTTGCCATAGGTGGGGGAGCCGGTGCGGGCATCGACAGCCACATCCCAGATGGCGCCTTTGGTGCAGCGGACCAGTTTACCCTGCGCATAGGGTGCCAGCTGGCAGTGCAGGCCACGGATCACGCCTTTCTGGCGGGAAAGGCTCTGGTTATCCTGCACAAACGGCTCGGTAATCCCGGCATCCCGCATCCGGTCGATATTATAGGTTTCAGAGAAAAACCCACGATTGTCCTGAAAACGCGGGGGCGTGACCAGAATCACGTCCTCAATGGCAAGGCGTTCGACTTTCATGAAAAGAAAGCTCCTGTCTGCAAACGGTTAGGAAAGAGAAAGGGGTGGTTCAGCCTGCGGGCTGAACCGTGTTGGCGACCTGCATCAGCAGCCGTCCCAGTTCTGTTTTCCCCATGCGGGAGGCATGTGCGCGGAGCTGGTCCGCATCAATAAAGCCGAGCCGGAAGGCAACTTCCGCCGGAGAGCCAACCAGCATGCCCTGACGGGCCTGAATGGTGTGCACAAACTGACCAGCTTCCATCAGGCTGTCCGGAATCCCGGCATCCAGCCAGGCGCAGCCGCGGCCCAGACGGTCCACGTGCAGGCTGCCTTCTTCCAGATAGAAGCGGTTGAGGTCTGTAATTTCCAGCTCACCGCGGGCGGAAGGTTTTACCCGTTTGGCAAAGTCCAGCACACGGTTGTCATAGAAATACAGGCCGGTCACAGCCCAATTGGAAACCGGCTCTTTCGGTTTTTCAACAATGCTCAGTGCGCGGCCTGTTTCGTCAAAGGACACCACGCCGTAGCGTTCCGGGTCACGGACCTGATACGCAAAAACCGTTGCCCCCGTCGGGCGGATGGCGGCGGTCTGGAGGGCAGCGCTCAGATGGTCCGCAAAAATCAGGTTGTCACCCAGTGCCAGTGCGCACGGGCAGTTATCCAGCCAGTCTTCCGCAATCAGGAAGGCCTGCGGAATTCCGTCCGGAGAAGGCTGAGCCCGGTATTCAAACGTGACGCCAAACTGAGACCCGTCTCCCAGCAGGCGCTTGAACTGCGGGAGATCAGCGGGGGTGCTGATGATCATGATATCCCGGATCCCCGCCAGCATCAGCGTGGAGAGCGGATAATAAACCATCGGCTTATCATAAACCGGCAGCAACTGTTTGCTGGCGGCAAGCGTCATGGGGTACAGGCGCGTTCCGGAACCACCGGCCAGCAGAATACCCTTCATTTTTGTCTGGAGTGCAGGCTTCTGTGTCATTCTACGGTGCTTCCCAGTCTGTTGCCTGTRTAACGGCGGGCGCGGATGCCTTCCCACCAGTCGCGGTTGTCCAGATACCACTGCACGGTGCGGCGGATGCCGGTTTCAAAYGTGTGYTTTGCTTTCCAGTCCAGCGCTTTTTCCGCGTGGGACGGGTCAATTTCATACCGGAAATCATGGCCGGGGCGGTCTGTGACAAACCGGATCAGGCGTGTGCGCGGGCCRGCGGGGTCAGGCAGCAGCTCGTCCAGAACGTTGCAGATGGTCTCTACCACTTCCAGATTGGTGCGYGGCTGGCGGGCGCCRATGGCGTAGGTCTCRCCCGGCACACCGGTTTCAACCGCTTTGACCAGTGCTTCGGCGTGGTCTTCCACAAACAGCCAGTCCCGCACGTTCTTGCCATCGCCATAGACAGGCAGGTCCTTGCCTTCGATCGCGTTGATGGTGATGAGCGGGATCAGCTTTTCCGGGAAGTGCCAGATGCCGTAATTGTTGGTGGTGTTCGTGACAAATGTCGGCAGGCCATAGGTATGATGCCAKGCGCGGACCAGATGGTCGGAGGACGCCTTGCTGGCCGAATACGGGCTGCGCGGRTCATARGGCGTGGTTTCCGTAAAGGGCGGGTCGTTCGGCTCCAGCGCCCCGAAGACTTCATCGGTSGAAATATGATGGAAGCGGAACGCGGCGCGRTCAGCCTGATCCAGCGTCAGCCAGTATTTCCGGGCGGCTTCCAGCAGGGAATAGGTGCCGACCACGTTGGTCTGGATAAACACCCCCGGACCATCAATGGAGCGGTCCACATGGCTTTCAGCCGCCAGGTGCATGACAGCCTGCGGCCGGAATGTTTCAAACAGGCGGCTCAGCTCGCTGCCGTTCACAATATTGGCGCGGGCAAATTCATAACGCCCGCTTTCCGCGGCGTCTTCCACGGTTTCTTCGGACGCCGCATAGGTCATGCAGTCCACATTCAGGACAGAATGGTTCGTATCGCGGATAATATGACGGATCACCGCTGACCCGATAAACCCGCAGCCGCCTGTTAATAAGATGCGCATTGATATTCCGTTTTTGTGAACCAAAACAAACGATTGAAATCTCCGATATCCGGCATAGCTCAGAAGAGCGGCCTCTGCCAGCAATCTTGGTGGATTTGCGATTTTCTCGTGCTTGGCTTATGAGACTTGGATGGTTCGATGGTTCGATGGTTCGATGGTTCGATGGTTCGATGGTTCGATGGTTCGATGGTTCGAAAAACTCTCTGGTTTTGAGACTGCCTTTGTGATTTCATTTCCCCTGAGTTGATTGGGGTATGAATCATGAAACAGCTTGGTTTTTTTTGATGTTGAAGAGCGGCTTGCCCGGCTGAATGGGCTTGGTGGCCAACTCGAAGCGTTTTTCCGAACTGTGGATTTTGAAGTGTTCCGTTCCGATCTGGAGCAGGCTTTGGCCTATTCAGACGGTAGCAAAGGTGGCCGCCCACCGTTTGATCCGGTGATGATGTTCAAGGCCCTGATCCTGCAGGCGCAGCATAATCTGTCAGAGCCTGATCCGAAAGTTTTTCAACCCTGACAATGCCTTGCAGTCCGTCGTGTGAGCATTCGGACCGAGGCGATCAATGTCGATGCGGTTGAGGAAGCAATGGATTGTTCCCAGTCTTTGGCGAGCCGCCTGCACCGTCCCAGCTAGGCGAATGTCCGTTCAACCATCCAGCGGCGCGGCAGGATATGAAAGCCCTTTGCCGTATCGGACCGCCTGATGATTTCGAGGGTCCATTTTCCCATGGAGGCGAGCGCGGATCGCAATTTGTCGCCAGCATAGCCGCCATCAGCGAAGACGTGGCGCAACCAGGGAAAGCGCCTGCGTATCGCTGCCAGGACATCAACGGCCCCATCACGGTCCTGGATGTCGGGCCCATGAACGAGGAGAAAGATTAGGAAGCCGCAGGTATCCGTCACGATATGGTGCTTGCGGCCCTTGACCTTCTTCCCCGCGTCATAGCCCGAAAGCCCGCCACTTTCCGTGGTTTTCACCGACTGGCTGTCAATCACGCCCGCGCTCGGAGAGGCTTCACGCCCCTCGATCTCGCGCAGGCTCATGACCAGCACCGTATATTCATGACTTCGAACACTCCGGCATCACGCCAGGCGTAAAAATAGCGCCTGACGGTCGAGACCGGCGGAAAGCATTTCGGCAGCACGCGCCATGCACACCCGGCCGAGGCTATGTATCGCATCGCGTTGACCTCCTCGCGCATATCCGTCGTGCGGGGGCGACCGCCCCGTTTCGCCGGGGGCACAAACGGTATGATCAAAGCCCACTCCCCATCCGTCATATCCGATGGATATCGCAACCCTTCCCGGCTATGTTCACGTCCGGTAATACCAGTCCATGTCACCATTCACTCCATCTCTTCGCAAAGACGGATGAATCACAACAGGCTGGTATTGTTCAAAAACTTTCGGATCGGGTTCTCAGACGCCCGGATGGAGTTCCTGATCCGCGATCGGCTGAGTTGGCTGCGATTTCTGGGGCTGTCGCTTGGGGATCGAACGCCGGACGAGAACACGATCCGGCATTTTCGCAATCGCCTGACCGAGACGGGAACACTCAGGCGGGTGATGAGGGCCTTTGACTGGCAACTCCAGAAGACGGGCTACATTCCAATGTCCGGGCAGATTGTGGACGCCTCGCTGGTGCCGGCGCCAAGACAGCGGAACACCGAGGGCGAACGCGAAGCGATTAAGTTGGAGAAGAGCGCCAGAGACATCTGGCCGGACCAGCCGAACAAGGCCGCACAGAAGGATACCGACGCGCGCTGGACACTCAAGGTCGGCGGAAAAGTCCGGTATCGGGCAGATGGGGCGCCGCTCCCCATGATCGCCCTGCCGGTCTTCGGCTACAAATCGCACATCAGCATCGACCGACGCTTCGGCTTCATCCGAGGCATGGCGGTGACTTCGGCGTCAGAGGCGGACGGGCGTCTTCTCCGGCAGGTCGTCAGTACGAACAATACCAGTTCCGAGGTCTGGGCAGACAGTGCCTATCGATCCAGGGCAACGAGACTGTGTAGAGTTTTGTGCGGTGGCATTTTTTTCAGGCCATTGGGAAACGGTCTTTGAACATGATGGCGAGCTGGCATCTGACAGCATACCATTCGCTCACTGAGCGCTTCCACTCTGATGAGGTAGCATTGAGCGCCAGGTAAATCAATTTTGCTGCGGCCTCGTCACTGGGGAAGTGGCCGCGGGTGCGCACGGCACGACGGATCTTTGCGTTCATAGCTTTAATGGCATTTGTTGTGTAAATCAGCCTGCGCACTTCCGGGGGGTAATCAAGGAACGGAATGACCTCATTCCAGGCCCTGCGCCAACTGGGTGCGATGGCCGGGTATTGTCTGGCCAGATCGCTTTCTTCAAACCTGCCGAGGGCTGCCTCGGCCTCGCTGGCGTCCACTGCCGTATAGAGTGCCTTGAGAGCGGTGGCGACGGCCTTTCGGTCCTTGTAGCTGGCAAAGCTCATGGAATGACGCAGCAGGTGAACGATGCATGTCTGAATGCGGGTCCTGGGGAAAGCCGCTTCGATAGCCTGCGGAAAACCCTTCAGCCCGTCGACGACGGCGATCAGGATATCCTGCACCCCCCGATTGCGCAGGTCACTGAGGACCTTGGCCCAGAATTTGGCGCCTTCGTTTTCCTGGAGCCACAGTCCCAGAATGTCCCTTGTACCGTCAGGTAGAATCGCGAGCGCCACGAAGACGGCCTTGTTCGAGACAGTCCCGTCACTACGGATATTGACCCGGATCGCGTCCATGAAAACGATCGGATAGCACGGTTCCAGCTGGCGGTTCTACCAGGCGGTGACCTCCTCCATCACCGCGTCGGTGATCGCGGAAATGAGGCTCGGCGAGGCCTCAATGCCGTAGATTTCCTCAATATGCCCCTGGATCTCGCGGGTCGTCATGCCCCGGGCATACATGCTGATGATCTTGCGGTCGAACTCGGGAAAGCGACGCTGATATCTGGCGATTAGCAGCGGGTCAAACGTGCTGTTCCGGTCCCGGGGAATATCCAGGACAACCTTGCCGCTCTCCGTGGTCGCGGTCTTCTGGCTTCTGCCGTTTCTGCGATGGGGCGGCAGGTTATCCTCGGCAGAGGCGTCATCGGAGCGTTCTTCGGCGAAATGAATGGTCATCTCCGTGCTGAGCGCCCGTTCCGCCAGTGCCTTCGTCAATTCCGAAAGGATGCCGGTCCTGCCAAACAGGTCGCCGGGGGAACGTCCTTCCATCAGGCCCTCCAGGAGGTCTTTATCAATGCTCATGCGGGGCTCCTCTTCGAGCAGGTTATCACCACACCGCACAAAATTCAGGATAGTCCCATCTCGAATGCTAAATTCACTTCGCAGGCGCGCCATCATCTCGTTGAGCGTGATGTCTTTCTGTGCTTCGATCATGTCGGTAATAAAGGCTCCGTGCGCGTCCAGCCGTAACCCGCGCGGCTTGCCCTGGCGACGGGGTGTCCGCTCACCGCTCTCGCGTTCCCGACGCAGCCAGCGGATCGCTGTCGAAATCCCAACTACGAACCGCGCCGCAATCGAGCGGGCTGATGCCCCTGCAACTCCAGCTTCCAGAACCCGCTTCAGAAGATCATACCAAGGGCTATCACCTTTGACCTAATATGAGCCCAGTTTCTGAGTCCGATGGAACGGATGGTCTGTGACATGGCGGTGAGGTTGTTCCATGCGGTACATGCGGCTTCGATGATGTGTTCGATGCCGCTGAACACGGTGTTGGACAGCCAGTTGGCGCGTAGGAACTGCCAGATATTCTCGACCGGGTTCAGTTCGGGCGCGCGGGACGACAGCATGCGCGCCGCGTGCGACGCAGCGTGAGATTTCCTCGATATGCAGTTGCATGCTGGCCGTGCCGGTAAACGGCAACACCAAGCCTGCCGCCTTGCCGAGTGCGGGGCAGATTGCGCCGAACAGCCAGGCATTCTCATAGCGTTGATCGGCAGGCTGGCGTGGTCGGGTACCACGCCGCGCCCATTGTCGGACAAGACCGTTCTTCTGCCCGATGCGGGCCTCGTCCTGCCACCAGAGTTCAATCCGCCTGCCTCTGGGCAGATGCCCGGTGTGGGCGCTCAGGATCGTGGGAAAGTTTTTTTAAATGCAGCCATGACGGATGGATCCTGTCCGGGGTGACGCGGACGCGCGCTGACATGGCTGAACCCGAGCCACTTCAACAGGGCGGAGACATGGCGTTCGTGATAGGAGACGCCAAAACGCTCTTCGATGACCCGCTGAAGATCGACCCGACGCCAGCGCACCACGCCGTCCCGGGCACGGTCAGGCACTGTCGTGACCAGCGCCGATAATTCTGCCAGTTGGTCCGCTGTCAGGCGGCAGACCGACCCGTTGCGCCATTGGTCCCGCAAACCATCCGGCCCCGCAGCATTGAACCGGTGCACCCAGTCCCGCAGGGTTTGCCGATCCATGCCGCCGATCCGCGCCGCCTCGCCCCGGCTGGCACCGTCGCGCACCGCAGCCAGAGACAACAGGCGCCGTGCAACATTCGCATCCCGCGTACGAGAGGCCAGACCCCGTAACGCAGAAGCCGTATAATCCGTCCGTAAGGCAATCGCACCAGCCATTCCCGATCCTCCCTCTCACAACAGAATCAGAACAAGCCCTTCGCGTCACCTGGAGGGATCGAAGAACCGTTGACTGATGTGCTTGGCGGGTAATTTCTGGCTTTTGGCGATTTGATTGACGGTTTTTGCGATGGCATCCGGTCTGCGTTTTGAGCAGATTGGGAGCTGTTACCCGCTTGATAGCTACGCTGTGGTGCTGATCCGCTGCAGGAAGAGGAAGCGGCGCATGTTGTAGACGATATTGGCCAGCCCGATCCTCATGGTGGCCCGGGTAATACCGACAGTTCGGATG
>NZ_JACRVR010000080.1:0-2788 GCF_018811975.1 Acetobacter sp. P1H12_c
TCATCCGAGACATACGGGGATGACAGGTCACTTTCCACAAAGCAGACATTTGTAACTGAGGCGACTGCAGTGAGGCAGGTTTCGCAAGGCTGACACTGTATACCGTCGTTCGCTAATAATCCGTGCCCTAAGCCTTAATCAGCCTATATGCACGGCTAAATTATGCGACCAATGTCCTAATCCAGCTATTTCAAGCTCGAGATGTACCAGTATTCGACGTTCGACGAGATCTCCCAATATCGCGACCCGAAACACACGTTCGACGCACATGAGTGGCGTATAGGATTCATTCGAGATAGGACTAGAATAAGGGATCGAAGCCAACCTCACGATATCAAGCTTGAGCAGCTCCTCTAACCAAGGAGAGCCCATGTAGTTTACCCAGTATTCGGACAGACGAGAGCCAAAGTCTTGAAAGAAAGGGCTCTCGCCGCGGCGCATCGACAAGCACGTCATAAGCTTTTGTGGGAGGGCCGCTATGCCACTCACCACGGCGATGTCTCCACCATCGAGCATGAGGTCGTTATTGGCTGAAAGAGCGAAGTCACTGGGAAGACTTGCGGCGGGAGTGCGGGGGGCGTTCGGTGCCACCTGGCACTCAACGAGTACTAGGGTTCCTTCTCGTCGCACCGAAAGACYCCCTATCGAGCGGCCTTCCCCCAGATTGTTTACCAGCACATATCGATCATACTCCGGTATCGATCTCAGATTGCCGGCCAAACGGACCAGGTCGGAAAAGTCGCCGATTACGAAATGCTCGATCTCAAAGTGCCATTGCTCGTCTTGAGCGTAGTTGATTTCCCCCACTGCAACGATTTCCGGCCCGAATGCAATTAGGTGTTTGACGTTCTGCTCTCCAGCAGCGCCGGTTAGAGCCTGCTTACACCGAGAATAGTGGTCCGCCTTGTAGTGCTGCAAAACCTCCACCGTGTATGTAAAGACGTCGGTATCCACGAGGCGTCCGTGGTTAGCGCAAAGCCATATGCCGTTGTCGATGCTCGCACGCTGATCCGGGGTCATTTTGGAATCATAGCGCGGACCGCCTGGTGCTGCGGCGCAGATGTGTGCCGCAGTTCCTATATTGGAGATCGCGGCTGGCGCCTCGTCACTCGGCCCCACCGTGGCCTGATTGCAGATCGAACATTTGTAAGCTGCCCTTAACGCAAGAGCGTTCCGGACGGATACTGAAAAGTTGTCACGAGCGGCCATGTTTTAAGCCTCAGTTTCAAATGCGTCATCCAGGTAGTCAGCATATTGTCCTGACTCGCCTTGTAACGTTTATGATTGTCCTTCCTCCAGAGGAATTGTAAAGTGTATAGCAACGGTGATTATTTTTTCCCTGTATTTTACACTTCACCATATAAATAGCAGGAAATGCCCGTCATGTCGGACGCTACTGCATCAATATACGTTTCCGGAAAACAGACTTGAACTTTCGACGCACGAACGCTGGCTTCCGTCAGTTTCGGAGCGGGTCAGCTTGCGACGGCAAAAAGCACACCAAACGAGTAGGGGAAAACGTTACTGGACCTCACCTGGTTGAAATAATGAGATCTCTTCGGCATAATCTCATTATGCCAATCACAATCGACAATTCGATCTACGATAAAAGCGGTCGCCTGCTATTTTGTAGCATAGAAAAATTCGTTTCTGATATATGTGAGGGCAATCATTGTTTTATATGCGGACGACATCCTGAAGGAGTCTCATTCAATAAAGAGCATATAATACCAAATTGGATGTTGAGGCTCGTAAATATTCACTCAGGAGATATTCGACTTCCAAACGGTAGGCTGCATCAATATGGAAGATATACCATTCCATGTTGCAGTGAATGTAACACGCTCCTTGCGGAGCATTTTGAAAAACCGATCAGTAAAGCATTAGGGCAGGGATTTTCGGGTCTGCGCGCGTTTGTCGAACGCGAGGGGACCGAGCGCCTGTTTTTGTGGATGGCGCTTCTCTTTGTTAAACTACACCTTAAAGACAAAACTCTTTTAGAAAACCCTGATATCCGTCTTGGACGATCTTACATATCAGATCGCTATGATTGGTCAACATTTCATCACATGCATTGTCTCATACGCGCTCATTATACGGGCGCAAAAATTGGCAAGTATGTCCATGGATCAATTTTATTCTTAGAAGTTGGTAATAGTTCCGAAGATAAATCTTTTGATGTTTCTACTATAACTAATGCTTACACCTTGTTCATTCGAGTCAAAAATATTGCTATATACACTGTCTTTGACGATTCTGGTATTTCCTTGGAGGCTATTGAGCCCGTTTTGTCAAAAATAACGGGCGTGATGAATTCGGCACAAGCTCGCGAGCTGGCCGCAGAACTGGCGGCGGCAAATATTCACCTAAAAACTTCTCCCAGCTTCGGTACCAGAATGTCGAACACTGATGGTGATAATCTTGAAATTATAGCTTTCCATCCAGAAGGTGAGGCCGAGTTTTTCCCTAAAAACAATAACTTAATAGGTCACATCAAGCGCTACATGTTGGAGAATTTTTGTCAAACAACAATGCATCACACCCGCGAAGAAGCCCTAGAATTACTTAGCTCAAACAAATACTCTTTCTTATTCAACAACGAGGGGAAGTTTGTCACTGGGGGCTGCAAGGAAAATCCGCAACCTGCGCGTAGCGAGTGACCCCTCTATCTGACAAATCCCGGGTAGGAACGAAGACAGCTGAATAGGGTCTGAACTCCCCCGAGATTGGCGGAGACGTCCGATTCCGAAGAAATTTTACCCGAAAGCCACCCGTCTGCTTCCCCCCC
>NZ_JACRVR010000081.1:0-2679 GCF_018811975.1 Acetobacter sp. P1H12_c
CCACCAGAGACTGGCAGAGTGCCTTCAGGTCTTCCGGACGCGCCAGAAGGTCGAGAAAGATACAGACAGGGGTGATCCCCACCCGACGGTAAAAGGCTTCACGCCGCTCGAACCGCTCCAGCCCCCGCAACTCGTGGTCGTTCCGGGTAATGCGGTTGGGTCCACAAGAACCGATAACCTCGATAAAGCAGGCAGCACTTCTCCTGCGCAATGTCAGGTCCGCCTTCTCCGCCCCGAGGTCAGCCATGATCGGCTGATGGAGATCGATTTCCATATTGTCGTGCTTCAAAGACTCAAGGATCTGGTAAACGACACGTTCGGGAAGGGATTCCAGGGTCTTGCCGTTGGAAGCCATCTTCCCTGTCGGTGGCAGATCAGGCCAGCGAGCCCTTGCCTGGGCATCGACGCGGGCCCAGTCCCGCTGACCAGACTCACCGATGAAGACCAGATGCTGGCCGGCCGGGCCGAGATACCGGCAGATGGCCTCGCTCGGTGGGGCACCGAGAGCACGGGCAAGGTCCCGATAGGTGATCAGATCAGCTTCTGTGGGATGAAAACGGGAGGGCGTAGCGTCATCTGAAGAGCGAAACATTCTTTATTTTCCTAATGAAACGAGAACAGGCACGATATGAGCGCGCCTGTTAATGGAAGAAACGGGTGTGGGTGTGAGTGTGGGCGACGATTGAGAGCGTCAGTCGCAGCGAGGGCTCTCGCCATCCAGTATCTTACTGGTCACGCATCGGACCTTGCGCCCGATCATCCTCGTCAGAATGACGACGCCTTCAAGAATGCGGTCATCCGTGTTGCCTTCGAGCGACTGACTCAGGGCAAAGTCGAGCAACCCGTGCAAAGCAACCAGTTGCATAAGATCCGCCTCTACGGCGGAGGAAATTGTTGTATGGTCTGACATTGATTTTCTCGTTTACAAATATTGCGGGACGAGGAACCCACACGCCAAAAACCGATACCAGATCGGAAAAGAACAAAATCCTTTGGGGAATTCAGGGTGCGGCCCCTCAAAAGTCCCAGAACAAAAACCGAAACAAACCAAACAAGTATAAGAATTAAAATTCACACGAATAATATAAAGAGAAATTATATTTTGTGAACGAAATAAAGGCCGGACGGAACTTGCCGCCCGGCCTTTGTTTTTTTATTTCCCCCGCGCATCCATGATTCGTAGAAGCGCAATCGCGGCCGTTATTTCGGGCGCGTCACGATCCAGTGAGTCCCGATACCGGATCAGTGCAGGGAGAAGCATCGTGAACAGCAGAGCATCGCGATCAAGCGCGTCGTAAGATTGATTGATATCCATGGGAGTCTTCCCTGAGACTTGACACCCAAGCTGCGGACTGAAACAGTAACGGTACAATCCTTACAGCTCTTTTGGGGAAACGAGGGTATCCCGCTTCGAAGACCCCACAAGACTTCTCTTAGTACTATCTATTCTGTACCCGCGCACGGGCGTGCGCGCAGGGGTAGTTTGATCGCTGCTTCGTCACTTCACTCCCCGACATAATGGCCTGTTTCCGCGAGATCCTTTGCAAAGGTCAGGCCGAACTTTTTCCAGCCATCCCCCAAATTGTCGTAGGTCGCTAGGAACACCTGCTGCGGGCGGATGAACTGCGGGGCAAAGACCTCCAGAACCCGTGGATCGCTGGCCCAGCCCGGCAGCTGTTCGGGCGTCATCAGCACGGCCACCGTGATCCGCTGATGTCCCGGCTCGACCGTCTGGAGCGGGCCGTATTCCAGCACCCGCTGCGGTGTAAGCGCGTAGCAGTAGCGCGACGCCGAAGTGACACCGGACGGAGGCGATGTAGTCCCGAGCAAAGGCGGGATGCTCACCGCTCCTATACGACCCTGTTCATCAGGCGGAATTTCAAAATGCCCGACGATCTCCGGACCGGACCCCAGAAACAGGTCTCCCTCGAAGCGTGTCGTCGCTTCGACATTGGCTGGCGGCGGTTCCGATGGTCTGGGCTCTGAGCTGTCGTCCAGGTCGTGCAACCCCAGTTGTGCTGCCGTGGGCGTGCCGGGATGGGTCGTGTGAACAACCCAGGTCACTGGTACGCGCCGCACCACGCCCGCCGCCATCAGCGCCTGCACGAACGGCGTCGCCTCCATGCCACGCGGACCGTCGCCGAGCAGGACGCCAGCGGTGTCCGCATTATAGGCTGCCCCCGGCTCGACACCCGCCGTGTATTTATTGAGGATGACGGCTGACATGGGCCAGGCAGCCTCACCATGGATGGCATCGCCTCGCAGCCTGAGACAGACGCGACGGCTGTTCCCCTCATCCAGATCGCCCCGGTCACCCGGCTGGGCCCGCAGCATCGCCAGAATATCATCGGCCACCTGTGCGGCCTTGCGATCGTCCGATACAGCACAGGCAGACGGGACGGAAGCGCCGGTCAAAGCGGTTGTGACCAACGCCGCCAGCAGCGGTACGGCCAGCAAGGGTTTCATCGTCCGGAAACACATGGCCTATTGCTCCTCCTGATTACCGACTAGTTCCAGCCCCTTCGGCAACCGATGGAAAACAAGCCGATGGCGAATATCCTTGCCATTTTCCCAATCCTGAAAGGACCCGATCGTCCTGCGGAACACAGGGGACTGCATCCAGTCCTTCAGATCCTCACGCCGATAGACAGCCGTAGCCGTCATGACGTCGCGCCCGGC
>NZ_JACRVR010000082.1:0-2649 GCF_018811975.1 Acetobacter sp. P1H12_c
CTCTGGATTGCTACGCGCTCGCGTTAATCCGCTCCAGGAGGAGAAAGCGGCGCATATTATAGACGATATTGGCCAGCCCGATCCTCATGGTGGCCCGCGTTATGCCTACGGTTCGGACGAACAGTCCCGTCTGTGATTTCTGATCGGCAAAGACATGCTCAACGCGAGATCTGATCACCGACTTCCCTGCGTTGGATCTCTGGATATGGCGGGGCATAGGCCTGAGATGCGGCTTTTTCCTGTGAACCTGGAGGGTTCGAAAAACCCTCTGGTTTTGAGGTCTGCTCTGTGATTCCATTTTCCTTGCGTTGATTGGAGTATGGATCATGAAGCAGGCGGGATTTTTTGACGTTGAAGAGCGGCTTGCTCGGCTGAGCGGGCTCGGTGATCAGCTCGAAGCGTTTTCCCGGACTGTGAATTTTGCAGTGTTCCGCCCGGAACAGGAGAAGGCACTGGCGTATTCCGACGAAAGCAAAGGCGGGCGACCGCCGTTTGATCCGGTGCTGATGTTCAAGATCCTGGTGATCCAGACGCTGAACAATTTGTCCGATGAACGTACAGAGTATCTGATCAACGATCGCCCGTCGTTCATGCGCTTCCTTGGCCTGGGGCTTTCAGATCGTGTTCCTGATGCCAAAACGGTCTGGCTGTTCCGTGAGCGCCTGACGCAGGCGGGAGCGATCGAGGGTCTGTTCAATCGCTTTGATACAACCCTGCGGAACGCAGGCTATCTGCCGATGTCGGGCCAGATCCTGGATGTGAATTGCCCCGGGTTTTGTGGAGACGTTTTTATCTGAACTACGCAGCTAATGCATGTGATTTCTGTTGTGCATAAAAGCGAGCCTCAGCTTCTGCTGGCGGGATGTTTCCAATGGAGGACAGGATCCGTCGATTGTTGAACCAGTCGACCCATTTAAGTGTTGTCAGTTCAACCGCTTCCCTGTTTTTCCATGGCCCCTGCCGATAGATAAGTTCGGTTTTGTAGAGCCCGTTAATGGTTTCCGCCAGAGCGTTATCATAGGAATCCCCAACGCTTCCGACAGAAGCAACGAGACCCGCTTCAGCCAGTCTTTGCGTGTAGCGAATGGACACATACTGACAGCCGCGGTCCGAATGATGGGTCACGTTTCCCTCAGGCTGCCTCTGGCACAGCGCCTGCTCAAGGGCATCCAGTACGAAGTCGGTATGGGCAGTGGATGAGACGCGCCAGCCCACAATCACGCGGGCAAACACATCAATGATGAAGGCCACATAAACAAAGCCCTGCCATGTGGAAACGTAAGTAAAATCCGAAACCCAGAGCCTGTTGGGGGCTGGAGCATGAAACTGGCGCTGCACCAGATCCTGTGGGCAGGGACGTTGTGGATCAGGCCGTGTGGTTCTGATCCCCTTGCCACGCATGACGCCTTTAAGTCCCATCTGGCGCATCAGTCGCTCTACCGTGCAGCGGGCGATAGTCCTGCCCTCGCGTCTGAGCTGATGCCAGACCTTACGCGCTCCATAGACACAAAAATTATCGTTCCATACTCTACGGATTTCATCGCGCAGCTCTTTGTCTTTCTGGCTGCGCACACAGGGATTTTTCTGCCTGGCAACAGTTGCATAATAGACAGATGGAGCAATCGGCAGGATCTTGCAGATTGACCCGACACCATATGTCTGCCGGTGCTTCTCAATGAAGCGGGTCATGGCCTGAACCGGCGGTCGAGTTCCGCCTGGGCAAAATATGCCGACGCCTTACGCAGGATTTCATTGGCCTGACGCAATTCGCGGTTCTCTCGCTCCAGTTGCCTGATCTTCTCCCGATCAGGCAACTCACTCACCGCAGGCGCATTGGCCCGCTCATGCAGACGGGTCCATTTTGACAGCGTGTCAGGGTGAATATCCAGCTTTGGAGCGATCATCATCACCGCAGACCACCGGGAAGGATGGTTCTTCTCTTCCTCCAGAACCATCCGGGCTGCACGTTCACGAAATTCAGGCGGAAAACGCTTCGATTTGTTACTCATGAATTCTTCTTACCTCACGGGTCTTGCTGTCTCCACAAAACCCGGGGCAATTCAATGCAACGCTGGTGGCTGCTCCAAAGCAGCGCAACACGAACGCCGAGAAAGCCGATCTCCGGGCAGGCCGTGTTCCCGAAGACTGGCAGGACAAGCCGTCAAAGCTGTCGCACAAGGATCGTCATGCGCGATGGACGCTGAAGTTCACCAAAGCGAAGCGGCAGGACGATGGAACCATGCCGTCGAGTGATCTCGCTATCCCATTCTTTGGCTACAAATCCCACGTCTCCATCGACCGGAAGTATCGGCTCATCCGGAAATGGAAGACAACAGATGCCGCCGCCAGTGATGGCGCGCGATTGAGAGAGGGGCTGCTGGATAAAGCCAATACGGCCTCAAGCGTCTGGGCTGATACAGCGTATCGCTCAAAAGCCAATGAAGACTTCATGGAAAAGCAGGGCTTTGTCTCAAAGGTTCACAGGAAGAAGCCGCATCTCAAACCCATGCCACTCCATATCCAGCGGTCCAATGCAGGAAAGTCCGTGATCCGATCCCGCGTCGAGCATGTCTTTGCTGACCAGAAATCGCAAATGGGTCTGTTCGTCCGAACTGTCGGTATCACCCGGGCCACCATGAGGATCGGCCT
>NZ_JACRVR010000083.1:0-1961 GCF_018811975.1 Acetobacter sp. P1H12_c
GTCAGCCAGCAGGACATCAGCGCCTTTGAAGTCACTGACCTGCCCCGCAGTCAGATGTAGACGGACCGGTCGGCCATGATCATCGCACACGGCGTGAAGTTTTGAGTTCAGGCCGCCTTTTGTCCGTCCGATATGGCGGGGAAAAGCCCCTTTTTGAGCAGGGACGCCGATGTCCGGTGTGCCTTGAGGTGTGTTGCATCAATCATCAGACGCTTCGAACGGCCAGCCTGTTCTGTCAGGGCGACAAAGATCCTGTCAAAAACACCGAGGCGGCTCCACCGGATAAAGCGATTATACAAAGTCTTGTGCGGACCATACGCTTTCGGGGCATCCTTCCACTGAAGGCCGTTGCGGATGACATAAACGATCCCGCTCAGAACACGCCGGTCATCCACGCGTGGCACGCCGTGCGCCAGAGGAAAAAAAGGCTCAATCCGCTCCATCTGGCGCTCAGACAGTATAAACACATCACTCACAGGCTACCCTCCATCGGTAAACCTGTGAATCACAACCTCTCGCTCAGTTCAATAAATTAATAGGTCCTGAGCCTAGCACTACAGTTGCATATTGTGTCGTGAGTGAGCGCGGATAGCACTGGCCTGATGTGTTCGTCGAAAGACGGACCATCTGAGGATATGGGCTATGGGCAGTCTATGTTGTGAGAGTTTTACGACGAGACGCCTGATTTCCTGTATGGACCAGCGGACAAGGACTGTCGTGTCCGGTGCAGTGTTTTTTTCGACTTCAGTGAGTTTGCCTGGTAACGGACACTGGCCATGACGGCATAGGCGAGCATGACCAGAGAGACATGCCGATGCCAACCATGCCAGGAACGGGTTTCGTTATGATCAAGACCGAATTCGTTTTTGGCCGTCTCGAAACATTCTTCGATTCTCCAGCGCGTGCCTTCAACGTTCACGAGTTCCTGCAGGGTTGTTCCTTTTGGACACCATGTCGTAAAACAGGCAAGGTCTCCATCGGCGATGTTCCGGCGGATCAACAGGCCACGTGTCCATGGGCCGGCTATAGGGCAGTCAAATTCTTCAGCATCCAGATCGGCAAGCGGAAGATACGCCCAGTCGTATAAGCGCTTGCCCTTTGTGCCGCTTCCCGCTGACAGACGGCACCAGGCCTGCTCTGGAAGATTTGCAGCAATATCTTTGGCTTCTCCTGCAATCAGCGGGCTTGTCGCCCACGACCCGAACCAGTGATTGCCTCTGACCCCAAGGACATATCCAATTCCTGCCCGGCGAGGCGTGCGTTCCACATCGCCGACGCCATACACGCTGTCTGCTGCAACCCAGCGGAAGGGCACACCGGCCTCAATACTCCGCTCAATCATCATCGAGGCTAACGCCGGTTTGGTTGCAAACACCACGTCATCAGGAACGTGGGTCTGCTTCAGGCGCTCACGGTTCGACGTCCAGTCTTTTGGAAGATACAGGGCGCGGTCAACAAAGGCGTGGCCCCGCGCCGATACATAGGTGGCAAATACACCAATCTGGCAGTTCGTGATCTTGCCGGCAGAGCCCGTATATTGCCGCCCCACACCGCAGGACGCCTGACCTTTCTTCAGAAAACCGGTCTCATCGATGACCAGCACACCATCTTCAGTGCCCAGATGCTCGACCACATGCTCCCTGACGACATCGCGAAGGGCATCGGCATCCCAGTGCCCGCGCCCCAGAAGCGCCTGTTGCCGCCATGGACCGGGATCTCCTGCGGCTTCTGCCCGCATCCAACCTGTCTTGCGTGGATCATTGCCAATTAAAACATCAAGGAAAGAACACGCTGAATCCGCGACACGCTTTTGCGTAAACAGTGGAGCAATCCGCTCCTTGGCTGATCGAAGCGAACGCACCCATAATTCCAGCGTCTCTTCAACAGACGCACCACCGGTCATCATATCCTGAATCATGGGTATCCATAGAGTCAGAACTCAACACAAAATGCAACTGTAG
>NZ_JACRVR010000084.1:0-1689 GCF_018811975.1 Acetobacter sp. P1H12_c
AGATCGAATCACTTCTGCTAAAATTGATCCGGCGACAGGCCGTCCGCTCCCGGCCGGAGTTGAATATCGCGGCAAGGGCCAGTATCGGGCCCGTAAGCGTATCGCAGGCGGAGAGCGGATCCATCAAACCTTCGGCTCGGCCAAACTGGCCCGGCGCTGGCTGGACACGACGTCCGCCAAACTGGAACTCGGACAGTTTGAGGACACGCGACCGCTGGAACGTCAGACTGTCCGCGAACTGGTCGACCGTTATGTGCGCGAAGAGATGCAGACCCGGGAGAATGATCGCAAAGGTCACATCCCCGCTATCCTTCAGGACGAGATCGCGCAGCTTGCATTGGTCGATCTGACCTCCACAGCAGTCCGTGGGTTCCGGGATCGGCTGGCTGAGAAATACAGCGCTGCGACGGTGGTCAAACGCCTCAACCTGCTCGCTGCGATCTGCCAGCATGCGATCGCAGAGTGGGACCTGCCCTTTTCAAAAAACCCGGCTGCCGCAACGGCAGTCAAGCGACCCGCTGGCGCAGACAAGAAGCGCAACCGTCGTCTCATTGGTGATGAATACGAGCGCCTTCTGGAAGCCATGGCACTGTCCCCCTGGCCGGACGATGCCATATTCGTCCAATTCGCCATTGAACAAGGCACCCGACGGGAGGAAGCCCTGACACTCCGTTGGCGTGACATTGACTTTGATCGTTATGCCTTGTCCTTGGGAAAAACGAAGACCATGCATCTTGCTGTGGAGCGTGGTCCGGAAATCCGTCCTCTGACACCCGGAGCCGCCCGCCTGCTTCGGTCCCTTCAGGCACAACGCAAATCCGCCCGGCCCGGAGATCTCGTCTTTGATATTGGGAGCAAAGATGCTTTCTCAGTCCGGTTCGGGCGGATGACAAAGAAAGCTGGCCTCAGGGATCTTACCTTCCATGACCTTCGGCATGAGGCGACAAGCCGCCTCGCACGGATTTACACGAACCCGCTCGAACTCCGCCGGGTGACAGGTCATAAAGATATCAAATCCCTTGACCGTTACTACCAACCCCATACGGAAGATCTGGCCGCGAAAGCCATCGCGTATGAGAAGCGTAACTCTGCCGGCAAGGAATAGCGTTTCCGTCAGGCTGTCAGAAATGACAGCCTGATCAGAGCCACAAGCAACAGAGCAGCGATCACAATCCAGAAACTGAAATCCGGACTGAATACCAGACTCTCTCCGCGACCTCGCCGCTTTTTCCGGAGCTGCTTTCTCTCTGTTTCCAGAATCTTCCGCTCAATAAAATCATCAAGTGCCGTTACCGGAAAACACCGCACCCGACCAATTTTCACCGACTGAATTCCCAGCTCTTCATGCTGATTTCGTAGCGTTCCTTCTGCAAGACCAATATACGCCGCTGCGGCAGAGTAACGCAGCAGGCCACGAAACTCTCTTTCCTGAACTGTACTTTTATCCGACGACATAGTACATCCCTTCCTGCTTTAAGAGCCCACTCAAACATAGGATCCGGCAAAGTAGCACTATCAGATCCCCATCATCTCCCTTTATCCTGAACATCGTCACAACCTCCATGAAGGGAAGCTGACTTCACTCGATGCTCGGGGCCTGAGCCTCGAATCATGTGCCAATTTCCCTGTTACAATCAGGGTATGAGACATTCCTGAAACAGCAAGACGGTTTTTTCGCAATTGTTGACA
>NZ_JACRVR010000085.1:0-1512 GCF_018811975.1 Acetobacter sp. P1H12_c
TGTCCGCCGTCAGGATCTATGGGACGAAATTGGTGAATTGAATAATGGAGGATTTCTGGCTCATCGTAACGACGAAGGAGTGAAGTATGAGCCAGAAATCCTTGCCGGAGACGACATCGGGGGAACGGTTGATCCGCGATATCCGCCGGGCGACGCGTCGGCAGTATTCGGCGGAAGAGAAGATCCGCATTGTGCTTGATGGCCTGCGGGGCGAGAGCAGCATAGCTGAGCTGTGCCGCCGTGAAGGTATTGCCGAAAGCCTGTATTATTCCTGGTCGAAGGAGTTTCTTGAGGCCGGGAAGAAACGACTTGCGGGCGATACGGCGCGTAACGCCACGACCAGTGAAGTCCGTCATCTGCGTGACGAGGCGCGGGCCCTGAAAGAGGTCGTGGCCGAGCAGACACTGGAACTGCGCCTGCTTAAAAAAAGCATGATCGGGGATGGGGGAGACCCCGCATGAGATATATGGCTTCGGAAAAACTCGAGATCATCCGCCTTGTCGAGCAATCAGCCCTGCCGGTTCGGCAGGTTCTCGGCAAGATTGGTATCCCGCGTTCAACCTTTCACCGCTGGTGCGATCTCTATCGGACGGGCGGCCCGGAAGCCTTGGCGGACAAACCCTCTGGACCCAATCGGATATGGAACCGCATCGCGGACGATATCCGTGCACAGATCATTGATCTGGCGCTGGAGACGCCGGAACTGTCGCCTCGTGAAATTGCCGTGCGGTTCACCGACGAGCAGGGCTATTTCGTCTCGGAAGCCTCGGTCTATCGCCTGCTCAAGGCCCATGACCTGATCACCAGTCCGAAATTCATCGTCATCAAGGCAGCGGAGAGCTTCCATACAAAAACAACAGCGCCGAACCAGCTCTGGCAGACGGATTTCACCTATCTCAAGGTTATCGGATGGGGATGGTTCTATCTGTCGACCATCCTTGATGATTTCTCACGCTACATCATCGCCTGGAAGTTGTGCACGACCATGGCCGCATCCGATGTGACGCAAACGCTGGAACTCGCCTTGCAGGCATCAGGGCTTCATCAAGCCACGGTCAGACACCGGCCGCGACTGCTCTCCGATAACGGCCCCTGTTATGTTGCTGACGAACTCGCGAAATGGCTAAATCAGAACAGCATGGATCATGTGCGTGGCGCTCCCAACCATCCCCAGACACAGGGGAAGATCGAACGTTGGCACCAGACGCTCAAGAACCGCGTGCTTCTTGAGCATTATTATCTGCCTGGAGATCTCGAAAGCCAGATCGAGGCATTCGTCGAAAACTATAATCAGCGCCGCTATCACGAGAGCCTCAACAATCTCACGCCGGCAGATGTCTGGTTCGGACGGGGGCAGACAATCCTGCTCGAACGTGAGCGCATCAAAAGAGCTACCATCCAGAAACGACGCTTGCTTCATCAGCAGCGTGCCGCCTAAACATCATAATCAGATGGGCCAGACCCTCCGTTATTTCACACCATCCATAGTCCCAAATCTTTCGACGACGGACA
>NZ_JACRVR010000086.1:0-1452 GCF_018811975.1 Acetobacter sp. P1H12_c
TAGCAGCCTGTCGGATTGGGGTACCCTGTGAAGGGGTGATGTTGTAAGGTTGTGAGATGAGCAGCTTCATCCCGTTTGACCGGTCTCAGCCGTATCTTCTGCCACCGGATCTGAAGTCGTGGCTTCCTGCTGACGATATGGCGCATTTCATTGTTGCAGCCGTTGAGCGGGTTCCGATGAGCGCGTTCTGCGTGCCAGTGCGCACGGGAGGCAAGGCGCAGTATCATCCGCGCCTGATGCTGGCCCTCCTGATCTTTAGTTACGCGAACGGGCTGTTTTCCTCCCGCCGGATCGAGCGGGCAACATATCGCGACATCGGGGTGCGCTTTGTGGCGGCGAACCTGCATCCGGATCATGATACGATTGCCACCTTCCGCCGGACGAACCGGACAGCCATTGAAGCTGCCTTTGCGCAGGTCCTGCTTCTGGCGCGCGAGACGGGTCTGCTGCGTCTGGGTGTCGTATCGATCGACGGCACGAAAATCGATGCCGACGCTTCGAAATACCGTTCCCTGCGTTACGACCGGATCAGGGCGCTGCGCGAACAGCTGGCGGTGGATATCGCGAAACTGATGGAGCAGGCGGAGCACGCGGATGCCACGGACAGCGATCCGCAGGCCTTGCCGGAAGAGCTTGCCCGACGGGAAACATTGAAAGCGAAGCTGGATGAAGCCTGCGCCCGGCTGGAAGCGGATGCGAAGGCGCAGGCCGGGGCGGCGCGACTGGCATACGAGAAAAAGAAGGCGGTGTATGACGCAAAAACAGGGCGTCGCGGCCGGGCGCCCCAACCGCCTGATGATGAACCACCACCCGACCGGCAGATCAGTCTGACCGATCCCGACAGCCGCCTCATGCGGCGTTCGGACGCCCACGAGTTCCGGCAGGCTTACAATGCCCAGGCCGTGGTCTGCGCCGAAGGCAGTCAGTTGATCGTGACAACCGACGTTGTCGCCACGTCAGCGGACGCGCCGTCCTTTGCCAGCACCGTGCTGTCGATGGAAAACACGATCGGTCTCCCAAAGACAGTGCTCGCCGACACCGGTTACGCCAGCGGGCAGGCGGTGCGGGACCTGCGAAAAAAAGGCATCGATCCGCTGGTCGCCATCGGACGGCCCTGTGCTCGCAGGCCCTACGACTTCCGACCCCATCCCGAAGCAAAGGAGCCACGCCGAATAACCGAACCCTGGCGGCTTGCCATGAAGGACAGGCTGGAAACCACGGATGCCGGAGATGTTTACAGACTACGAAAACAGACCGTTGAACCGATCTTTGGCATTATCAAAAGCATCATGGGCTTCAGAAGATTCAGTCTGCGCAGCCTTGCAAAAGTCACGACCGAATGGACACTCGTCGCTCTCGCATACAACTGCAAAAGAATGGCACGGCTTCACGTAGCATAAGCTGGCTCAGCCTCGGCGTTATCAGCCACAAAATACCCAACCCGACAGGCTG
>NZ_JACRVR010000087.1:0-1409 GCF_018811975.1 Acetobacter sp. P1H12_c
CTACAGTTGCATTTTGTGTTGAGTTCTGACTCTATGGATACCCATGATTCAGGATATGATGACCGGTGGTGCGTCTGTTGAAGAGACGCTGGAATTATGGGTGCGTTCGCTTCGATCAGCCAAGGAGCGGATTGCTCCACTGTTTACGCAAAAGCGTGTCGCGGATTCAGCGTGTTCTTTCCTTGATGTTTTAATTGGCAATGATCCACGCAAGACAGGTTGGATGCGGGCAGAAGCCGCAGGAGATCCTGGTCCCTGGCGGCAGCAGGCGCTTTTGGGGCGCGGGCGCTGGGATGCCGATGCCCTTCGTGATGTCGTGAGGGATTATGTGATCGAGCATCTGGGCACTGAAGATGGCGTACTGGTCGTTGATGAGACCGGTTTTCTGAAGAAAGGTCAGGCGTCATGCGGTGTCGGGCGGCAGTATACGGGATCTGCGGGCAAGATCACGAACTGCCAGATTGGGGTGTTTGCCACCTATGTCTCGGCGCGGGGCCATGCCTTTATTGACCGCGCCCTGTATCTCCCGAAAAACTGGACATCGAACCGTGAGCGCCTGCAGCAGACCCACGTTCCCGATGATGTGGTGTTTGCAACCAAACCGGCGTTGGCCTCGATGATGATCGAGCGGAGTATCGAGGCCGGCGTGCCCTTCCGCTGGGTCGCAGCAGACAGCGTGTATGGCGTCGGCGATGTGGAACGCACACTTCGTCGGGCAGGAATAGGATATGTTCTTGGCGTCAAAGGCAATCACTGGTTCGGGTCATGGGCAACAGACCCACTGATTGCAGGAGAAGCAAAAGATATTGCTGCGGCTCTGTCAGAGAATGACTGGCGCCGCCTGTCTGCGGGGCACGGCACAAAGGGTGAGCGACTGTATGACTGGGCATATCTTGCGCTTGCCGATCTGGATGCTGAAGAATTTGACTGCCCTATTGCCGGACCATGGACACGTGGCCTGTTGATCCGTCGGACCATCGTCGATGGAGACCTCGCCTATTTTACGACTTGGTGTCCGAAAGGGACGACTATGCAGGAACTTGTGAACGTTGAAGGAACGCGCTGGAGGATCGAAGAATGTTTCGAAACAGCCAAAAACGAATTCGGTCTTGATCATAACGAAACCCGTTCCTGGCATGGTTGGCATCGGCATGTCTCTCTGGTCATGCTTGCCTACGCCGTCATGGCAAGTGTGCGGTATCAGGCAAACTCACTGAAACCGAAAAAAACACAACGCAGAACACGATCATCCTTGTCCGATGGTCCATACAGGAAATCAGGCGCCTCGTTGTAAAGCTTGCACAACGCCGCCTACCCGTTGCCCATATCCTCAGATGGTCCGTCTTCCGACGAACACATCAGGCCAACGCTATGTGCTCTCACTCACGATACAAAATGCAACTGTAGTG
>NZ_JACRVR010000088.1:0-1273 GCF_018811975.1 Acetobacter sp. P1H12_c
TGGAGGGTTCTAAAAMCTCCATGGTTTTGAGTGCGTATCTGTGATTCCATACCTCCTGTGGTGATTGGGTGGATGAATGAATAATGAAACAGCCTGGTTTTTTTGATGTTGAAGAGCGGCTTGCTCGTTTGAGCGGTCTTGGCGATCAGCTTGAAGCGTTTTCCCGGACTGTGGATTTTGAGGTGTTCCGCCCTGATCTGGAGAAGGCGCTGGCCTATTCAGATGGAAGCAAGGGCGGGCGACCGCCATTTGATCCGGTGTTGATGTTCAAGATCCTGGTGATCCAGACGCTCAACAATTTGTCTGATGAGCGGACAGAGTATCTCATCAACGATCGCCTCTCCTTTATGCGTTTCCTTGGTCTGGGACTTTCAGATCGGGTGCCCGATGCCAAAACAATCTGGCTGTTCCGTGAACGCCTGACACAGGCGGGGGCCATTGAAAGACTGTTTGAGCGCTTTGATGCGACCCTGCGCAGCGCTGGTTATCTGCCGATGTCAGGCCAGATCCTGGATGCCACGCTCGTAGCGGCTCCGAAGCAGCGCAATACAAACGCAGAGAAAGCGGATCTGCGAGCAGGCCGTATTCCTGAAGACTGGCAGGACAAGCCCTCCAACACGATGGACGCTGAAGTTCACGAAGGCGAAGCAGCAGAATGATGGAACCATGCCATCCAGCGATCTTGCCATCCCGTTCTTTGGCTACAAATCCCACGTCTCCATCGATCGGAAGTTTCGGTTCATCCGAAAATGGAAGACGACGGATGCCGCCGCCAGTGATGGTGCGCGATTGAGAGAGGGGCTGCTGGATAAAACCAATACGGCCTCAAGCGTCTGGGCTGATACAGCGTATCGCTCAAAAGCCAATGAAGACTTCATGGAAAAGCATGGCTTTGTCTCAAAGGTTCACAGGAAGAAGCCGCATCTCAAACCCATGCCACTCCATATCCAGCGGTCCAATGCAGGAAAGTCCATGATCCGCTCGCGTGTCGAGCATGTTTTCGCCGACCAGAAATCACAGACGGGATTGTTCATCCGAACTGTCGGTATTACCCGGGCCACCATGAGGATCGGGCTGGCCAATATCGTCTACAACATGCGCCGCTTCCTCTTCCTGCAGCGGATCAGCACCACAGCGTAGCTATCAAGCGGGTAACAGCTCCCAATCTGCTCAAAACGCAGACCGGATGCCATCGCAAAAACCGTCAATCAAATCGCCAAAAGCCAGAAATTACCCGCCAAGCACATCAGTCAACGGTTCTTCGATCCCTCCA
>NZ_JACRVR010000089.1:0-1193 GCF_018811975.1 Acetobacter sp. P1H12_c
CTAGCAACTGTGTTTAAGCGGCGGAGCTAATGCGCCATGGCAGGCCTGTTTTGAGGACGGCGTTGGCGATTGTGATGAGACGCCGTGCGATAGCGACGATCACCAGTTTATGTGGCTTACCCCGCTGTTTCATGCGTTTGGCGACAGCTTTCAGAACAGGATTATGGCAGGCAGCTGCCAATCCTGCTTGGAACAGGACGTGACGGAGAGATCTTCTTCCCCCTGAAATGACACGTTTCCCCCGCATCGCGCCACTATCGTGAGCCATTGGTGCAAGTCCGGCCATGGCAGCAGCTTCTGTCGCCGTCATACGGCCGAGTTCCGGCATTTCTGCGAGAAGCATGGAGACTGATACCGGGCCGATACCAGGAATGGAGCGGAGAAGTTCTGCTTTCGCGGAGAGTTCTTCTGCCTCTGCGATAACGCTTTCAATCCGTTGTTCGAGCTCGCTGATCTGGCTTTCGAGAAATGCTTTGAGACTGCTGTCCATGTCCTCCAGTTCAGCGCTCACACCCTGCTTGCGGCGCGCCGCAATCTGGGCAGAAAGCCGTTTACGTGCCTCCACCATCTGAGCTCTGCGCACCGTCAGTGCCCGCAGAAACTGGAGTTTTACATCCGGCAGTGTTCGTCCTGCTTCTGGACGAAAAGCCATAAAGCGCGCAATCAATTCCGCATCGATCTGATCGGTTTTCGCGCGTTTCCCCATGGAGAGTGCGAAAGCTTTGATCTGTGCAGGGGGCAACTGGACTGCATTGAGTCCCATACTGATGAGAAGACGCCAGAGTGCCCATTCCTGTCCACCGGTGGCTTCAAACCCAATTTTGAGACCGTCCGGCATACTCTGAAGAGTTTCCAGTAATCTGGCATGGCCATCAGGTGAATTCTGAAAACGAAATCTCTGCTTTTCTGGCAGGCAAAAGCCATCGAGCCAGTCTCGGGACACGTCTATTCCAATGACGGTTTGCGCAGACATATCACTCTCTCTTTCTTATGTTCGCGGTCCCGAAAGCGGGCCGCCGTCAACTGTTCGAGACGGTGAAGAGAGGCGAGATCAGCCTGCTAGAAAACGTGGTCAGGCTACCAGGTGTTAAGCGCTGTATCTCACCTCATGAACGCCCCTGGCCAGGGGCGTTCATGAGGTCATCATAACAGGCTGGAAACACATAAGGTGTTTAGTCCCGGGATTTGATGGG
>NZ_JACRVR010000009.1:0-81180 GCF_018811975.1 Acetobacter sp. P1H12_c
GCCTCCATGGGGGGCGTTCTGGGGGTGCCGGGGGCAGCGGCGCTCGGGCATTTTGCGGGCTGGCGTATCGCGATGCTGGTTGTGGCGGGGCTGGCAGCGTTTCTGACTGTGCTGATTGCCGTCTGCCTGCCGCCCGTTGTCAAACCGGCGGGGCGTCCGTCCGGTCCGTATAAGGCCCCGCGTGAGGCTGTGCGCGCCTTCGGGTGGGTTGTGGCGGCAAACGCCATGTTCTTCCTCGCCCATAATGTTGTGTACACCTATATCGCTCCGGTGCTGATGGCGCATGGCCTGCCCGAGCAGTCCGTGAGTCTGGCCTTGCTGATTATTGGGGTTCTGGGGCTGTCCGGCCTCTGGGCTTCCGGCCTGATGGTGGATCGCTGCCCGCGTGTGGGGATGCTCGGCGCAGGAGTGGTCATGGCGTGCGCAATTGCGCTGCTGGGCGGTACGCTGGTGCCGGGCTGGGGGAGTGTGGCGGTTGTCTGCCTCTGGTGCGCGGCCTATGCCTGCATCATTCCGTTCATCATGTCCGGGGCGATCCGCACCCGCGCCACCTCGGCGGATACGGCGGGGGCGGCGGTCAACAGCACCAGCAATATCGGTATTCTGCTTGGCTCGGCCCTTGGGGGGCAGCTTTTGTCCGCGTATGGCGTTGCGGTTCTGGTGCCTGTTTCTGTGGCGCTGTGCTGTGTGGCCATGCTGGTAGTGGTGCTGAGCGGCAATGCCTTTCCCGTCAGGCTGGCGGAGCATGAGGACGAAGAGGCGGCAGAACAGGTCTGCTCATAAAGCGCCCGGCTTACGGCTTGAAAAATACCGGTATTATGCGATGCTTGCCGCATGATGGTGTCCCGCGAGGGATGAAAAGGGAAGACCGGTGCGCAGCATCCGCTGCAAGGCCGTCGCTGCCCCCGCAACTGTAAGTGATTGCATGGTCCGCTATGGGCCTGCCGCCTCTGGCGGGCAGGTCCATGCCACCGGCTCCGGTAAGGGGACCGGGAAGGCAGCCGGACCCGCAGGCTGCAAGGTTTATTCCGCGCAGGCCCGCACGACACAAGCCAGGAGACCTGCCATCATCCGCGCTGCCCTCCGGGGCGGGCGGCTGTCTGAGGTGTCGTGTCCGGCGGGGTGCCCGGAAGACGAGGGTGCGCGGGGCTGGCGCATCACTCCTGTGCCTGCAGGAGCACTGTGCATGCACTCCGTTTAAGGGCCGCATCCTCCCAGAGCGGCGCCTGATCGGGAATTTTTTTATGCCTGCGTCTGTTCCGCATTCCGCCCCGTCCTCCCACGCGCCGCCTGCCGTGGCAGAAGGCCCGGTGCTGCATGTCTGCACCACCTGCCGGCGCGGCGGCCCCGGCATGGATCACCCTCCGGGAGCACAGTTGCTGGACCGCCTGACGGCCCTGCTGGAGGCCTCACAACAGGACTGCCCAGTCACGCTGCGTCCCGTTGCCTGTCTGGCATCGTGTGACCGCGGGTGTACGGCGGCCATTGCCATGCCGGGCCGCTGGACCTGGCTGCTCGGCCATCTGGGGCCGGAAAAGGCGGAAGATCTTCTGGCCTATGCGCGGCTCTATGCAGCCTCGGCCAAAGGCACGGTCATGCCGTCCCGCCGTCCGGCCTCTCTTTCTGATATGATTCTGGGCCGCGTGCCCGCTACCCTCTACCCTGAGGCCACAGTTTCTGAACAGGAGCCGTCATGACCGCATCCACCCGCGTTCCCGTCACCATCATCACAGGCTTTCTGGGGGCGGGCAAAACCACGCTCCTGCGCCATATCCTGCAAAAAGCGCAGGGCCACCGTATTGCCGTTGTCGTGAATGAATTCGGCTCTCTGGGCATTGATGGAGAAATCCTGCGCGGCTGCGGCGTGGAAGGCTGCCGGGAGGATGATATTGTGGAACTCACCAATGGCTGCCTGTGCTGCACCGTGGCGGATGATTTCCTGCCCACCATGGAAGCCCTGCTGGACCGGGCCGACCCGCCGGAACACGTGGTGATTGAAACCTCCGGCCTTGCTTTGCCTAAGCCGCTGCTTAAAGCCTTTGGCTGGCCCACCGTGCGCAGCCGCATGACGGTGGATGGCGTCATCACGGTGCTGGATGCCCCCGCCGTCGCCTCCGGCCGCTTTGCGGATGATCCGGAGGCCGTGGCAAAACAGCGCGAGGCCGATCCCTCACTGGATCATGACAACCCTCTGGCGGAAGTGTTTGAAGACCAGCTTAACGCGGCGGATCTGATTGTTCTGAACAAGACGGACCTGCTGGATGCCGCACAGCTTGATGCGGTGGAAGCAGAGATCAAAACCCTCTGTCCGCGCCCGGTGCGCATTATCCGCGCGCAGGATGGCAAGGTGGACCCCGCCGTGCTGCTGGGTCTGGGGGCGGAAGCCGAGGCTGATCTCCAGTCCCGTCCGTCGCACCATGATGCGGAAGATGGCGAGCATGAGCATGATGATTTTGAAAGTTTCGTCGTCACCGTGCCGGAACAGCTTTCCGTCGAACGCTTTCTGACCCTGTTGCAGGACGTGGCGGCCCGGTATGACGTCCTGCGCATGAAGGGCTTTGCCAGCGTGCAGGGCAAGCCCATGCGGCTGGCCGTGCAGGGTGTCGGCACCCGCTTCCGGCATGAGTTTGACCGCCCCCTGACCCCGCAGGAGGCCCGCACCGGCCGCATTGTGGTCATCGGGCAGAAAGGGCTGGATCAGGCTGCGATTACGGCCGCGCTGGCGGCAGATCCGTCCGCAACGTCCGCCGGTTAAGCAGGCGGCCAGCTCCCATGCACCTCCTTGTGCGGGACAGCCGGACGCTGGATGAGCAGGACGTGGCGGAAGACCTCGGCCTGCCTCCGGCGGAACTTGTAGTCCTGTCCTTTACGGAAAGTGACCTGCTCGGCCTGCTGCACGCACAGGCACGGCTGAAGGTCGGTCCGCGCGGGGAGGGGGAGCCGCTGCCCTCTCTTCAGGTCACCAGCCTTGCCCGGCTGCGGCACCCCATGTCGGTCGATCTGTATCTGGAGACCACGCTGGCGCAGGCGCGTTGTGTGGTGGTGCGGCTGCTCGGCGGGCTGGATTACTGGCGCTATGGCGCTGAGGAACTCGCGGCATGGTGCCGGGCGCACCATATCCCGCTGGCTCTGCTCCCCGGAGAAGCCCGGCCACAGCCGGATGCCGGTGCCCCGCTGTCGGATGATAGCCGTCTGGCGGATCTCTCCACCGTGTCGGGTGAAATACGCAGGCGGCTGAACGGGTTTTTTCAGTATGGCGGTGCTCACAATATGGAGCATGCCCTGCGCCTGATGGCCAGCCTCGCCGGGCAACGCGCGGATGATGGCGCACGGCCGGAACCCCTGCCGCCGTGGGGAGTGTACCGCACAGTTGCAGCATGCACAGATCTTAAAACAGAAGATGCAGCAACACTCAGTCAGGATTCTGTTCCTCTGCCAGAAGGCCACACGCTGCGGGCCACACTGATTTTCTACCGCGCCCATCTGATGGTGGGGGATATCGCAGCTCTGGACGCGCTGGCGGATGCCCTTGCCGCACAGGGCTGCGGGGTGGAGATGCTGTTTGTCACATCTCTTAAAGACCCTGCTGTTGCCAGTGGCGTTGCCGATGCGCTGAGAAATTTTCAGCCAGATATTGTCCTCAACGCGACCCTGTTTTCTTCCAGAACTCCGCAGGGGCATTCTCCGCTGGCGGTTGCCGGGGCGCCAATCCTGCAACTGCTCCAGCCGGGGGCGACACAGGAGGTCTGGGGGCGTAGCCCGCGCGGTCTCTCCCGGTCGGATCTCGCCATGCAGGCCGTGCTGCCAGAACTGGATGGCAGCATCGCAACACTCCCCATTTCCTTCCGGCAGGATGCGCCGCCTGGCCTGCCTGCGGCCCGCACGCCTTATCTGCCCGGTATCCGGCATACCGTGGCGCGGGCGCTGGCATGGGCACGCCTGCGGCATCTGGCTCCGGAGCAGAAGCGGGTTGGTATTATCCTCTCAGACTATCCGGGAGCCGGGCTTGCGCGGGAGACGGGGCATGTGGCCCATGCCGTGGGGCTGGACGGGTTTGCCAGTCTGGCCTCCATCCTCGCTCTGCTGCGGGCGGAGGGGTATCAGACCGGGCCAGCGCCTTTGCCAGACGCACAAACCCTCATAACTCTGCTGGCCCAGACGGCCCCACGCCCGCTGATAAGCCTCCCCACATACCACGCGCTGGCGGAGGAGCTGGATGCCGGGTTTATGGCGTCCGTCACGCAGGCATGGGGTGCGCCGGAGCAGGACCCATGCGTGCAGGAAGGCGCGTTCCATCTGCGCGCGCTGGAACTGGGGCACCTGACGCTTGCCGTGCAGCCAGACCGGGGGCGTCAGGCCGACCGGAAAGCCCGGTATCATGACCCGGATATCCCGCCCTGCCATGCCTATGTGGCGTTTTACCTGTGGCTGCGCAGCGTGCGGCGGCTGGACGCGCTGGTGCATCTGGGCACGCATGGCACGCTGGAATGGCTGCCGGGCAAGGCCGCAGCCCTTTCCGCCGCCTGCGCGCCTGCGGTGTTGACGGAGTCTTTGCCCGTTATTTACCCGTTTATCGTCAATAATCCGGGTGAGGCCGCCACCGCCAGACGGCGGCTCGGGGCCGTGACCATTGGCCACATGACGCCTCCGGTCCGGCAGGCTGACCTCTCGCCCGAAATGCAGGCGCTGGAACGGCTGATTGATGAATATGCCGAGGCCGATGGTCTGGACCCGCGCCGTGGCGCATTACTCCGCAAGGAGATTCTGGAAAAAGCCGCCCGGACCGGCGTGCTTTCAGAAAGTGGGGTCCGCCCCGGTGAGGAGGATGAGGCCGAAGCCCTCGCCCGTCTGGATGCATATCTGTGTGATGTGAAAGATTTGCAAATCCGGGACGGCCTGCATATTTTTGGCCAGACCGCGCCCGAGGCCGAGACCCTCGCTCAGACAATTCTTCAGGCCTGTGCGCCACAGGCAGACACACCACAGCCAGACAGTGCGCAGGGTCTTTCCGGCCAGATGGATCCACTTCCGTCAGAGCAGACCGCACCCCTGTTCCAGACTATTACCGACCGCATCCGTCAGAGCGGCCCGGCGGAAGCGCAGGCGCTTCTCGCGGCTCTTGCAGGCCGGTTTGTCGCCCCCGGTCCCGCCGGTGCGCCTACGCGCGGGCGGCTGGATGTTCTGCCCACCGGGCGGAACCTCTTCACGCTGGACCCACGTGCGCTGCCAACGCCCTCCGCCATGGTGCTGGCTGAAAAAATGGAAAAACTGCTGCTCACCCGGCATATGCAGGAGCAGGGGGAACCGCTGACCCATCTGGTCATGGATTTGTGGGGCTCAGCCAGCATGCGCACCGGCGGGGAGGATATGGCCCTCGCACTCCGGCTGATGGGGGTTACGGTGCAGCGCGCCGCAGGCACCGGGCATGTCAGCGGGTTTGAAATCATTCCGCTGCCCGTGCTCAACCGCCCGCGGGTGGATGTCACGTTGCGTATTTCCGGCCTGTTCCGGGATGCCTTCCCAGACCAGATCGCCCTGTTTGATCAGGTGGTGCAGGCCGTTGCCAGCCGTCGGGAAGCCGCGGAGTGGAACCCTCTGGCCGCCAGCGTACAGGGGCTGGAGGGTGCGGCCCGAACCCGTGCGACCGCCCGCATTTTTGGCGCAGCGTCCGGTTCTTACGGCACGGGGCTGGAGGACGCCCTGCACACCGGCACGGGGGCGGATCAAGCGGCCCTTGGTCAGGCATGGCTTGAAAATTCCGCATGGACTTACGGCGGCGGCCGGGATGGCGGGCAGGATACCGCGATCCTCGCCCGGTTACTGGGGCAGGCGGATGCCGTGCTGCATGTGCAGGACCACGCGGAAACCGATATGCTGGAAAGCCCGGAAAATGCCGCGCATGAGGGCGGACTGGCCGCAGCGGCGGCGGCCCTCGGAGCCAGCCCGGCTCTCTGGCATGGCGATACCTCCCGGCCGGAAAGCCCGCGCCTGCGTGCCACCGCGCAGGAAGTGGCCCGCATTGTGCGCGGGCGGCTGGCCAACCCGGACTGGATTGCCGGGATGCAGAAGCACGGCTACGCAGGCGCTGCGGAACTGGCGCGTGGGCTGGAGGCCCTGCATGGGTTTGCCGCCACCCTGCCACAGCGGTTTGACCAGCAGTTTGACAGGGTTTTTGCCGCCACACTGGGGGATAGCGCGTGTGATACGTTCCTCCAGCGCACCAATCCCGCCGCGCGGGAGGCCATGCGCGCCCGCTTTGCGGACGTCTGGCAGCGTGGCCTGTGGCACCCGCGCGGCAACAGTGTGGCGCAGGTGCTGGAAGGCGGTCTGCCGCCCGTGCTGCATGCCGCCGCCGGCCCGGAAGTTTCCCCACAAATGCCCGAAGACCAGATGGTCCGCGAACAGACGTTAAATGCGCAAGGGTCTCAGCAGAACTCTCACACGCCGGGGGAGCGCGCATGAGCGTCCGTGCAATTATGGTGGCCGCCCCGCGCTCCGGCGGCGGGAAAACTACCGTTACGCTGGCGCTGCTGGCGGCCTTCCGGCGGCGCGGTATCCGGGTGGGGGCGGCAAAAACCGGCCCGGACTATATTGACCCGGCCTTTCATGCCGCCCTGACAGGCCGCCCCGGCCTGAATCTGGATAGCTGGTGCATGAACCCGGCCCTGCTGGCCGCAACGCTGGAGGCTGCCCGGCAGGATGTAGACCTTGTGGTGGTGGAATCCGCCATGGGGTTGTTTGACGGGCTTGTGGCACCGGAGGGTGCACGCGGCGCACCGTCAGACATCGCTTCGCGCTTCAATATTCCCGTGCTGCTGGTGCTGGATGTCTCAGGGCAGGGCCAGACGGTCGGGGCCGTGGCGCATGGTTTTGCCACATGGCAGCCGGAGGTGCAGGTGGCAGGCGTCGTGCTGAACCGCGTGGCCTCTCCCCGCCATGCCCGCCTGACAGAAGAGGCCATTCGGGCGGCGGGCCTGCCGGTCTGTGGCACCTTGCTCCGCCAGCCCGGCACTCCGCTGCCGGAGCGGCATCTGGGGCTGGTGCAGGCGCGGGAGCATCATGGCCTGACAGACTGGCTGGAAGATCTGGCGGACAAGGCCGAGCGGGAACTCAACCTCGACGCCATTCTCGCCACTGCCCGCCCTCTGCCGGATACGCTTTTGCAGGCTGAAAACTCTCAGAATGGAAACCGTCAGGCCGCCCCCCTTCCGCCCGGTGCGCTCCCGCCGCCCGGCCAGCGGATTGCGCTGGCGGATGATGCCGCGTTCTCATTCCTGTATGGCCATCTGGCCCTGTTCTGGCGGAGGGCAGGGGCCGAGATCGTGCCGTTTTCCCCACTGGCGGACGAGGCCCCGGACCCGTCGTGTGATGTCTGCTGGCTGCCGGGCGGATACCCGGAACTCCACGCCGGAAAGCTGGCTGCGGCGGAACAGTTCCGGCGTGGTCTGGCCACATTCGCCACCACCCGCCCGGTGCATGGGGAATGTGGGGGCTTCATGGTGCTGGGTGAGGCGCTGGAAGATGCGCAGGGCACGCACCATCGCATGACGGGCCTGCTGGGGCACGTCACATCCTTTGCGCGCCGCAAGCTCAATCTGGGTTACCGGGAGGCGACCCTGCTGGCACCCTCGGTACTGGGGCAGGCTGGCACCACCCTGCGCGGGCATGAATTCCATTACGCCACAGTGCTGGAGGCCGGAGCCGATGCGCCGCTCGCGCAGCTGCGGGCGGGGGATGGTACGGACCTTGGCCCATGCGGCGGGCGCAGGGGCGGTGTGTCCGGTTCATTTTTCCATGTGCTGGCTTGTGGTCCTGCGGCGCTGCCCCCACATCCTGCCGTGCCTCATACCGGCTCTGCCTGAAATGCACGGAGCCGGGCGGGGCAGTGCTGCGTTGAACAACGCGGGTTGTAACAGCAGGCCCGCGCGCGCGCCGGGGCGATACCGGCCATGCAGGTCTGCCTGAGGAGAGAAAAATGGCGCAGTCTTTCCCCGTTTTGTTAGTGCGCCACGCACCGGTCATGGTGCCGGAGGGCGTATGTTACGGGCGGCAGGACGTCGCCTTGCGTCCGGGGTGGGAACGGGTCACATCCGGGCTGGCCGTACTGGCGCAGGGCGCAGTCTGCCGGGTGCTTTACACCTCTCCCGCCGCCCGTTGCCAGCAGATGGCCCGCAAGCTGGCAGCCTCCACAGGCATGGAACTGCGCATTGACCCCCGGCTGGCGGAAATGAACTTCGGGGAATGGGAAGGTCGGCTCTGGCAGGATATTGACCGCGGCTTACTGGATGCATGGGCGGCGGACCCGGAAGGATTTGTCCCGCCGGGTGGTGAGAGTGGCCGCGCGTTATGCCATAGGGTCCGGGCATTCTGGCAGGAGGTGCAGCAGGCAAGCACCCCGGCCTGTGTCCTGTCTCACGGTGGGCCGCTGCGGGTGCTGAGTGCGCTTGCCGCCGGAATACCGCCCGCCTTGCTGGCTCCCTCCATGCCACAGGGGTTTGCGCGGCTGTTTATGGTCAGCGCCTCCGCAAACCTCTCGCCGGAGAAGGAGGAGGCGGCAGACCCTCAGCGTCCTTCCCGGCTGCATACTCCGCGCAGTGCGCGCGTCGTTCCGCTCTGGCCACGCAACGCCCGTCGCGCAGCGGCCGAGAGCCATTTCACATTCCCAAAAACCGACACAGGCCCCGTTCTGACATGATCTCTGCCATACCCCCCTCCACCCCGGAGCAGGACGCCGCCCGCCACCGCGAGAAAATGCAGAAACGCAAGGCCGTGCAGGATCAGGAAGTAGCGGGTAAGCAGATCGAAAAAGGTCTGCTGATGGTCCATACCGGGCCGGGCAAGGGCAAATCGACCGCCGCCTTCGGTCTGGCCCTGCGCACCGTAGGGTATGGTCACCGCGTCGTGGTGGTGCAGTTTATTAAAGGCGCGTGGGACACAGGGGAGCGCCGGGCGCTGGAACGGTTTGAAGACCTTGTGGCGTTTCACGCGCTGGGGGAAGGCTTTACGTGGGAAACACAGGACCGCGCACGGGATATTGCAGCCTGCCAGCAGGCATGGGCCGTCGCGAAAGAGGCCCTTTGCCGCCCGGATGTGGCTCTGGTCGTGCTGGATGAACTCAATATCGCCCTGAGGTATGATTATCTGCCCCTGCCGGAGGTTCTGGCCGCCTTTGCTGCCCGGCCTCCCGGTCAGCATGTTGTCGTGACAGGCCGGAACGCTAAACCGGAGCTGGTCGAGGCGGCGGATCTGGTTACGGAAATGTCTCTGGTCAAACATCATTTTAAAAATGGTGTGCGCGCCCAGCAGGGCGTGGAGTTTTGAGCGCACGTGTTCTCATGGTGCAGGGAACAGGCTCAAGTGTCGGTAAATCAACTCTGGTGGCGGGGCTGGCGCGGGCCTTTACCCGGCGCGGCCTGCGGGTGCGGCCCTTTAAACCGCAAAACATGTCCAACAATGCAGCCGTAACAGCCGACGGCGGGGAAATAGGGCGCGCGCAGGCCTTGCAGGCCCGTGCGTGCGGCGTGCGCCCGACTGTGGATATGAACCCCGTCCTCCTCAAACCGCAGGGTGAGACCGGGGCGCAGCTTGTGGTGCGCGGGCAGGTGCGGCACAGCCTCGGCGCGCGGGACTATCAGAACCGCAAAGACACACTTCTGCCTGTGGTGGCCGAGAGTTTTCAGACTCTGGCCGCACAGGCCGATCTGGTTCTGGTGGAAGGGGCAGGCTCCGCGTCTGAAATCAATTTACGGGCGCGTGACATTGCCAATATGGGCTTTGCAGAAGCCGTCAACGCCCCGGTCGTGCTGGTGGGGGATATTGACCGGGGCGGGGTGATAGCCAGTCTGGTTGGCACGCAGGTTGTCCTGCCCCCGCAGGATGCCGCCCGTATCAAAGGCTTTATTGTCAATAAAATGCGCGGTGATATCTCACTGTTTTATGATGGGATGGACTTCATCGCTCAGCGCACCGGCTGGGCTGCTCTGGGGCTGGTGCCGGACCTTCCGGCTGTCCGCTCTCTCCCGGCGGAAGACGCTGCCGACCTTATGAGCACACTGGCAGCCTCTCAGTCGGCATCCCGGCCAATATCCCGGCCCGCATCCCAGAAGGTCTCTCAGTCTGCCCCTTCTGCGGCCCCTGTGTACATCCCTGTGCATAACGGGGATGATAAACCCCCATCCCGCCTGCGTATCGCAGTAATTCTCCTGCCAATGATTGCCAATTTTGATGATCTGGACCCGCTCTGTTCAGAACCCGGCGTGCAGATCCTGCCTGTGCAGCCCGGCCAGAGCCTGCCGGAGTGTGAGCTTGTCCTGCTCCCCGGTTCCAAAGCGACACTGGCGGATTTAGCAACATTCCGCGCGCAGGGCTGGGCAGACGCTCTCAAGGCCCATCTGGCGCGTGGCGGGCATGTTATGGGGCTTTGCGGTGGGTATCAGATGCTTGGGCAAAGCGTTGCAGACCCACACGGCACGGAAGGCGCCGCCGATGTGGCCTCCGGTCTCGGCCTGCTGGCGGTGGACACGGTGCTGAGCAGCAGCAAGCGCCTGCAAGAGGCATCCGGCCATCTTGCCGGAACAGATCATGCAGTCTCCGGATATGAAATTCATACAGGCCAGACTACCGGGCCGGACCGTGCCCAGCCGCTTCTGGTCCTGAACGGGGCCAGGGAAGGGGCTATCTCTGCCTGCGGTCAGGTTTGCGGCACGTATCTGCATGGGGTGTTTGACCATCGGCCTGCCCGCATGGCTCTGCTGGCGCGTGCGGGCGGAGCGTCTTTCCGCCCCGGTGGCTGCTGGTATACGGCCAGCCTGCCAGAGCGGCATGAGGACGTTGTGGAACAGGCGCTCGACAGGCTGGCGGACCATCTGGAAGCCCACATCTCTCTGGATGCGCTTCTCGCTCTTGCGACCGTGCCGAGTTATGCAAAGTGCCTGACAGAACAGGTAGTTTCTTCGTAAGGGGTCACAGCCGCCTCAGCATAGGGCACCCCCAAAGCCAGCAGATCAGTCTCAGGGGTGTTTCATAATGCCTTTCCAGCGGGCCACGTCCTGCGCCATACCGGCGGTGGACGAGGTGTCAGTCTGGATATCGTCCGTGCCGGTCACAATTTTTACCCAGTGGTTAGGTACTAATTCCCCCGCTCAGAGCACCACATTTTCCCTTTTTCCAGTTACTCTCTTCATCCGCATGCGCGAGAGAGACAGAAGAAAACGTGATAACAGCGAGAGCCCCACGGTATTTTTTATCAGGCATCCATAAGGAGAAATAAAAAAAGACCGTCAGAATACCAACCATAAAAAAACGCGGCCTTCCGGAACAGGAAAGCCGCGCCCAGAACGCTCAGGTAGAGTGTTCTGTTGTCCCCGAGCTTAGCTGGCCGGAGCCGTCCGTGCCGTGGTGCCGAGACGATACCCTTCGCGTTTGAGGATCTGGATGGCCGTTTCAGAATATTTTCCCGTCAGCGGTGTGACATCCCCCGGCGCACACCAGAAGCTGAGGGTTACGGCAATATTGGCAGGCTGCGGCAGAAAGCCGACAGCGGGGGCCGGTGTTTTGAGAACAAGCGCATCATTCTCAACCGCTCCAAGCAGGAGCGCACGCGCTTTATCAATATCATCGTTATAATCAATCAGCACCGTAACGGATGCCTGAAGCCTGTCAGACTGAGAGCTGTTGACAACGATATTATTAGAAAGAGTGCCGTTGGGCACATAAATCATCTCGTTTTTGGCGTCACGCAGAACGGTGCGGAACATCTCAATGGATTCCACCGTTCCGGCGCTGCCGCCAGCCACAATGGAGTCCCCAACCTTGAAGGGGCGGAACAGCAGGATCAGCACACCACCGGCAAAGTTCGCAAGGCTTCCCTGCAACGCCATACCCACGGCCAGACCAGCAGCACCCAGCACAGCAACAAAGGATGTGGTGGCAATCCCCACCATGGAGGCCACGCTGATCAGCAGCAGCGCCTTCATCAGCAGCCCCGCAACGCTCAGCAGAAAGCCCTGAAGTGTGGGCTCAATATGGCTTGCGGACATCATCCGGCCCATGGCGTGCGTCACCATGTTGATAATTTTCCAGCCGACCAGCAGCACAATAAGAGCCAGCACAACTTGCCCCGTGTAGCTCAGGACTGTCGGGAGCCAGGCATTCAGCTGGACCCATAATGAATTGACCTGATGTTCCATAACCATCCCTGAATTGTCTGTTCATCACGCGTACGCACCAGCGCACTTCCCTCTTTAGTCCAGCCTATTATGGGCAATTTCAAGACCAGAGACAGGAATTGTGACTGCATAAAACCCCTCGCTTCCCCAAAACTCTCTCGCTGAGCCGCGTTCCAGCCACATCCGGCCCTCGGTATGGCGGAGCAAAAGCCCATAGTCTCTTTTTCGATACAAAGTGAAGGAGAAGGTAAAAAATTCTAACATATTGAAAAAATGAAATATTTCAGAAAATCCGCAGCCGGAAGAGTTTTAAAAACCCGTAACAGGGGTACCCCTGAACCCGTTTCTGACATAAAACAAAGACTTTACTGCCAGACAGGAAGCAAAGCCCGTGTCAGCCCCAAAAATTCTGATCAGCGCCTGTCTGCTGGGCCGTCCAGTCCGTTATAACGGCTCTGCAAAGACCGTTCAGCATCCCGCTCTGGCTGTCTGGCAGCAGGCTGGCCAGCTTGTGGTAATCTGCCCGGAAGTCGCCGCCGGGTTCAGCACGCCGCGTCCCCCTGCGGAAATTACACACGGCCAGTCCGGCCCCGACGTGCTGGCACACACCGCGCGCGTGCAGGATACAACCGGGGCGGACGTCACAGCCCAGTTTCTGATGGGAGCCAGAGCCGCTCTTGCACTCGCTCAGGACCATAACTGCCAGTTTGCCATTCTGACGGACGCCAGCCCCTCCTGCGGCAGCAGCCATATTTATGACGGGTCATTTAAAGGCAAAAAACATCCCGGCATCGGTGTCACCACGGCCATCCTTCGCGCTCATGGCGTGCAGGTTTTTGCGGAAACGGAAATTGACCAGTGCGTGCATTTGCTGAATCAACGGGAACAAAAAAATTTTTCGTCCCGAGAAAAATAAAATCCTGAAAAAATAGAATAAATATCAATAAATTATAGTAATACCATTTTTTATCTTAACAAATAACAAGCTCGGCAGCTTAATTCTGCAACCTGCAACCTGCAACCTGCAACCTGCAACCTGCAACCTGCAACTTGCAACTTGCAACCTGCATTTCAGGGGTTGTCCGGCTTGATTCCGGACGCCAAAGCAAGCTCTTGTGCTGGTTTCTTTCGTGCAGGAACGGTGAGCACTGCGGACGGGGTTGGGATAAGCATGAACAAAATTCATGGTTCAATGAAATCAAATCATTTTTATTCAATAGCTTGCTCAGGCATATATTCCGCACCGTTCCTAACATGACGACATGAAGAAAATTACAGGCTGAAAGACCAGAAGAGCGCGGGAGTATCCCAGCCCTTTTTGAAAAAGAGTCTGATTTTTCGGGTAATGAAGGCAAGATATCGCGATGATTACAGAGTCCAGCTTCAGTATTAAACGCGTTCGTTTTGATGAGGCTTATCATCCGCTCGATAAAACCCGCCTTACAACCAATTTCGCCAATCTGGCGCGCGGGGAAAGTCGTCAGGAAAACCTGCGGAATGTTCAAGGCATGATTGATCATCGTTTCAATGCCCTTGCCTGCTGGGATAATCCCAAAGGGAACCGCTATGCCGTTCAGCTTGATATTATTTCTGTCGAAATGGTAGTTGAAAACGCAGGGGGCCGTGACCTCTTCCCGCTGATCGAAGTCCTGAACACGACAATCCTTGATAAAAAGGAAGGCAAACATATTGCCGGGATTGTCGGGAACAATTTCTCTTCTTATGTGCGGGATTATGATTTCAGTGTCCTCTTGCCAGAGCATAACAAAGGCAAAGCGGATTTCAGCACGCCGAAGCATTTTGGAGACCTGCATGGAAACCTGTTTAAGTCTTTCCTAAACTCTTCTGTTTACAAAGAAAGCTTTAGAAAACTTCCGGTTATATGCCTGAGCGTTTCAACCAACAAAACCTATCACCGGACTGAAAATGTTCATCCTGTGCTGGGGGTTGAATATCAGCAGCCAGATTTTTCGTTAACGGATCAGTATTTCGGAAAAATGGGCATGCAGGTACGCTATTTTATGCCGCCAGGCAGCGTCGCACCGCTGGCATTCTATTTTTTTGGTGATCTGCTGTCAGATTATACCCCGCTGGAACTGATCAGCACAATCAGCACAATGGAAGCATTCCAGAAAATCTACCGTCCTGAAATTTACAACGCCAATGCGGCAGCCCCGAAAGACTATCAGCCCAGCCTGCGGCATCAGGACTATTCCCTCACGCGCATTGTGTATGACCGTGAGGAACGTAGCCAGCTGGCCATTGCACAGGGTCAGTTTACAGAAGAGCACTTTATCAAACCTTACCATGCGCGCCTTGCGGAATGGTCCGCCAGTTTTGCGGCCTGATCCTTCAAAAACACGCAGTTCTTAAAAACAAGGTCTTACTCTTATGAAAACACTTTTACCCACGTCCACGGCTGGCAGCTTGCCCAAACCCTCATGGCTGGCGCAGGCGGAAACGCTCTGGTCACCCTGGAAATTGCAGGGAGAGGCTCTGGCAGAAGGCAAGCAGGACGCGCTGCGTCTGTCTCTGGATGATCAGGATCGGGCCGGGATTGATATTGTCAGTGATGGTGAGCAGACACGCCAGCATTTCGTGACGACCTTTATTGAGTATCTCGGCGGCGTGGATTTTGAAGATCGTCAGACAGTCCGGATCAGAAACCGCTATGATGCCAGCGTCCCGACCGTCGTTGGTGCTGTCACGCGGGAAAAGCCTGTTTTTGTTGATGATGCCCGTTTCCTGCGCACGCTAACAAAAAAACCGATCAAATGGGCACTCCCCGGCCCCATGACCATGATCGATACGCTGTATGACAATCACTATAAAAGTCGGGAAAAGCTGGCATGGGAATTTGCCAAAATCCTGAATCAGGAAGCCAGAGAACTGGAAGCCGCTGGTGTAGACATTATCCAGTTTGATGAACCGGCCTTTAATGTCTTTTTTGATGAAGTGAATGACTGGGGTATCGCAACACTGGAAAAGGCGATTGAGGGCCTTAAATGTGAAACAGCCGTACATATCTGCTACGGTTACGGCATTAAGGCCAATATCGACTGGAAAAACTCTCTCGGCTCGGAATGGCGGCAGTATGAAGAAATTTTCCCAAAACTTCAGAAATCACATATCGATCTGATTTCACTGGAATGTCAGAACTCCCGTGTGCCGATGGATCTGATTGAACTGATTCGCGGGAAAAAGGTCATGGTCGGTGCCATTGACGTTGCAACCCGCACTATTGAAACTCCCGAGGAGGTTGCCAGCACTCTGCGCAAAGCTCTTCAGTTTGTGGATGCCGACAAACTTTACCCTTGCACCAACTGTGGCATGGCTCCGCTGCCGCGCGCCGTCGCCAGAGGCAAACTGAGCGCGTTAACGGCAGGGGCGGCAATTGTCCGGAAAGAACTCTCGGCCTGAAGAGCGTAAAACAGGCACCTTTGCTGGCATCCGCCGGGGCAGATTTTTGCGTCAGAAGACGGTTTTATAAAAATGTTCAGGAATGATATGGTGTCCTGAGACCTTGATAATCTGCCTTGACGGAGTGGGGTGTGGACGTTCTTGAGCGAAGCCATCTGAAAATCATTCAGGAAGTCGCCCGTGAAGGCTCCTTAACGGCCGCGGGCGCACGGCTGAATCTCACCCAGCCCGCCCTCAGCCATGCAATCCGGAAAATTGAAACCCGGCTTGGCGTAAAAATCTGGCGACGGGAAGGGCGCTCTCTCGTGCTGACGCAGGCGGGAACATGGTTGCTGGCCCTCGCCAATCGCCTGCTTCCACAGTTTGAACTGGCGGAAAGCCGGCTGGAGCAGTTTGCAAATGGGGAGCGTGGCACGCTGCGGATCGGCATGGAATGTCACCCCTGCTACCAGTGGCTTCTGAAAGTTGTCTCACCCTATCTGGATCGCTGGCCAAAGGTCGATGTCGATGTGCGGCAGAAGTTTCAGTTTGGTGGAATTGGTGCTCTGTTCAGCAATGAAATTGATATTCTGGTTACTCCTGATCCGCTTTATAAACCAGAACTCAACTTCACGCCGGTGTTTGATTATGAACTGGTTCTGGTCGTCGGGCCGGAGCACCCTCTGCGGGGGGAGACATATGTTGTGCCGGAACAGCTTGCCGGTGAGACCCTGATTACTTACCCCGTGCCCTCAGAACGGCTTGATATCTACACCCAGTTTTTGCAACCGGCAGGAATAGCACCACGGCAGCAGAAGCAGATAGAAACGACGGATATCATGCTGGTCATGGTAGCGCATGGCCGGGGCGTTGCCGCACTTCCCGGCTGGCTGGTGGAGGAATATGCCGCACGGTTTGACCTTTATCCCGTAAAACTGGGGAAAAACGGAATCATGAAACAGATTTTCCTTGGCTGCCGTGAAACGGACGAGGAAATCCAGTATTTGCAGAATTTTATAGAATTTGCCGCCTCACCGTTCTTAACACAATCCCGCACGGAAACGTCCTGACTGCATCAGGCCTTAACAGCGCAAAAGGATGCTCCCTGTTGCGCGGCGTGACGCAAGCCGGTCATACGCTGCTTCAAAATCGTTCAGGGGCCAGATGCTATCAATAGCCGGACGGACCTGACCGTTTACAATAAAACCGCGCAGAGCCTCAAAAGCCTGAGCAACTGCTTCATCCGTTTCAAGCCAGGCATCATACCCCAGCAGACGTTTTTCATGAATAACAACGTCCGTCAGTGTAAGAGTGCTCTCTATCCCTCCGACAAACCCGATAGAAACAACTGCACCGCGCGGGCGGAGAGCGGCCATCAGGTGCGGGAGCAGGCTGCCGCCTACCGGGTCAAACGCAAGATCAGCACCCTGACCGTCAGTTGCGTCTAAAACGGCGTCTTGAAACGTATGCTCCGAAAAAACAAGAACCGTTTTCACACCACTTTTTTGAGCAGCCTCAATCTTGCTGGCGTGGGAGACAATGGCAATCGGAACAGCCCCAAGGCTGAAGGCCAGCTGGCTTAAGGCATGCCCGACAGAACCAGACGCTCCTGAAATCAGAACGGTCTGACCGGCTTTAACCTGCCCCACACGCGTCAGAGCCTGATACGCAGTGATAAAATTGATGGGGAGCGCTGCCCTTTCCTCCAGACTGAGCGTGTCAGGAAGAACAAAGAGCCGTTTATTTTCAACGCAAACCCATTGCTGCTGCAACCCGTCCTGCGTAATGCCGAGTTCTCCGCCCCCATAAATGGCAACCCGCGTGCCTGCGGGAAATACAGCGCTTTCTTCCACAGTGCCCGAGCCATCATTGCTGAGCACACGGGGCGGCTGCGCGATAGCAAGCACACCCTGCCGGATTTGCGCGGAAAGCGGATTGACCGTGGCGGCGTACATTTTCACCACACTATAACCGGGTTTCCCGACAGGCTTAGGCCGGTCTTCCAGACTCATCTGTGGGGCTGTGCCAAAGCGTGTTGCGACCAAAGCTTTCATGGTTATTCTTTGCTAATCGGTTTCTCTGAGTGGGTGCCGGGTGAAGAGTGATCAGCTTCTGTCATAAAGCGGCGGGATGTTTTGAGAGGGGGCAAGACTGTTGACCTGAAGCCTCAGTTCTCGTGCTTCGTGAATGATAATTTCAAAAGCTTAATTTCAAGGAATCAATTGGAAAATAAAAGAACGATAAAAGATACAGAACAACAGAACTCTAGGAACGATTTGATGAATTTGTGAGTTTGTAAGTTCCGCTCACGCACTATCTGTCAGCACAATTTTTTGAATCCTATGTAATACTGAAAAAGCTCCTACATCAGGAAATCCACACGTATTGTCAGGAGTCAGTGTTCCAGAACACGAAGACTCCTTCTTTGGGTTTCCAGAATTCTTTCGGACATCATCATGATGTCAGCCCTCTGATCCTCCCTTAATATAATAAAAAAGGATGCCATGACTATAGAGTGTTTCATCAAGATGATAATGAATATTTTTCAGGAATAGAGATCTATGAAATACAGATAATTCATGAAAAGATGATCAGGAATGAGAGCGTTGGCGCAGGCTCGTCTCCTGTGCGGCATAGCTGCATCGGGGTCTGATCAGACTGTTGCCTGATGATACAAAACCGCAAAAATATGCAGACGTTCTCTGGTCCGCTATTTCAGGAGAGAAACTGTGTCGAAGCAGGATAAAAACACACTCCGTCTGATTTTCCCGCAATGGCAGGGCGGGGATAATCCTCCTTATTATCTTGGGTCCCGGTTGCTGGCATGGCTCGCCCCTCCGGCCACTGGCCCGGTGGAAGAAGTGCCGGTTCCCGCACCCACAGACACACCCCTGCCGCTTGAAGAGGATATGCGGGGCCGCACGGTGCTTGTGAAGCAGATCCGTGAAGCCCGCGCTCTTATTGAGCGGCATAATCCGCAGTCTCTTGTGGTTCTGGGTGGTGACTGTCTGGTATCTCTCGCCCCGTTTGCCTGGCTGGCGGAACAGTACGGCGATAAGCTTGGTATTCTCTGGATTGATACGCATCCGGACGTCCAGACACCCGCCCAGTATAAAAACGCGCATGCGCATGTTCTGGGCGCGTTAATGGGGCATGGTGATCATGATCTGACGGATGCCGTCAAAAAACCTGTGCCCGCAAAAAACGTCATGATTGCCGGTATTCACGACCCCCTGCCGTATGAAGCACAGTTTATTGCCGAACATGGGATTCCCACCTGTTCCCCGCAGGAGGTGCGGGATGGTGCGCAGCCCGTCATGCGCTGGCTGAATGAGAGCGGGATTGAGGTTCTGGCAATCCACCTCGATCTGGACGTGCTGGACCCGCATAGTTTCCGTTCCCTTCTTTTTGCAAAACCCGGACGTGGAAAGCATGATTTTGGGGATGTTGCAGAAGGAAAGCTGACAATCCCGGATGTTTTAAAACTGATTGGGGAAGTCACGACAGAAAAACAGGTGGTCGGCATGACGATTGCCGAACATATGCCGTGGGATGCCCTTAACCTTCAGGAAATGCTCAAAAAACTGCCGCTGCTCGGCGCCTGAGGCGTTAGGCCTGCGTGCGGCTCATGGCTCGCTCAGTATGAGCCTCGCGCAGGTTATTGCAGCTTCATTTCTTCAATAAAGAGAGAAAGCGGCATGGAATGTTGGTTATGGCGAGGGTAAAAAAGGTGAAACCCGACATGAGTCGGGCAGAATTTTTCCAGAACCGGAACCAGCGCGCCGGTCGTAATATGCGGCTCGGCAACAACTCGCGGGATATAGGCCAGCCCTATCCCGTCAAGGCAGGCATCGCGGGTTGAAAACACACTATTGCAGGTAAACTGGCCATCCGGCTGGAATTTAATATTTTTCCCATTCTGCCGGAAAAGCCATTTGTAAATTTTTCCATAGGTTGGCAGCCGCACCCCAATGCAGTTATGCGCGGTCAGGGCATCCGGTTTTTTAGGGGCTGGATTCTCAGAAAAATAGGTGGGTGCGCCAACAACCACAAAATCTATGGCGGGAGAAATCGGCACAGACATCATGCCGTGCGAGACCATTTCTCCAAGTCTGACACCGGCATCAAACGATTCCTCTACAATATCGACAAGCTTGAGGTTGGCTGAAACCTCCACCCTTATATCCGGATATTTTTTCAGGAAGTCTGCCAGTCTGGGCCGCAGGAAGCAGGATAACGCTTCCTCTGTGACAGTAATCCTAAGTGTACCGCGTGGAACGCTCCGGAATTCATCCAGACTTGAAAGCCTGTTTTCTATTTCATCAAACAATGGCTGGATTGTGCTGAGCAGATATTCCCCCGCACTTGTCGGCACAACCCGGCGCGTTGTTCTGGTCAGCAGGGTTACGCCTAAACGCTCTTCCAGCAGCCGCATGGTATGGCTCAGGGCAGAGGGTGTAACCCCGCGCCGGGCGGCCGCGCGGGTAAAACTTCTCTCCTGAGCCACCGCAAGAAAACTGAGCAGTTCATTAAAATTCTCGCGGGACATTCTGGAAAACCTGATCATTCTGAAGGTCGGGCAGCATAGCGCATCCCCGGCCTGCATGGCCAATTGTCCTTTGCGACATAAAAAAAGGCGCGGCCCCCGTAAGGTCCGCGCCTTTTTGTAAACCCGACTGGCAGAGGCTTATTTCTGCACAGCCCAGCCTGTTTCACGCAGGCGGAAAGCCAGCAGGATCGCCACAACAATGCCGATCACCAGCGGCAGGAAGGCCCGGTGGAAGACTTCCATGGAATCCCCGCCGCTGCCCATCAGGGCGGAGACCATGGGGGAGAGAACACCGGTCGTGCCAAACACGAGGAAGTTCATCACACCCGCAGCCGTACCCTTCACTTCCGGCGGATTGACTTCCTTCATGGCGGAGAAGGGGATCATGGCCGCACCGGAGGCAATGCCCATCACCAGCGCTACAGAATAGCGGGGCATCACGCCAACCGGCACGTACAGTGCGCACAGGGCTGCTGCCAGCAGCACAATCGCGCCGCCAATCAGCACCGGCTTGCGGCGGCCGATCTTGTCAGAAATCCAGCCCAGAAGCGGGCAGCCAATCACCCAGCCAATTGGCACCATGGAAATGTCAGAGGCCGCAAACGCCATGGAGACATGCTCGCCCTTGTTGAGCATGGAAGCCCCCCAGCCCAGTGCGCCAATGGTTGTCGGCACAAACAGCAGCCCACCGATAATCCCGGCATACCAGCTCTGCGGGTTTCCAAAGATGATCTTGAACGGCCTGAGCAGGTTTTCCGTGGAGAGATGGCCGTGGTGGGCGGAGCTGTCCCCGGAATCACGCGGCATGACAAACCATGTGGCAATGGCCAGACAGACGCCAATCACCCCAAAGCCCAGCCACACGGTCTGCCAGGGCAGATGGAAGGACCCGGCAGGGTCAATCAGAATACGGGTGGGTTTGGAGCCAAACGCGGCCCCGGCCATGCCAAGGCATTGTGTCAGCCCCACAAACAGGGCCAGTGTGCGGGCGGGCAGGTAACGCGCGGCGACGTAGGAGGACCCCACAAACGCGCAGATGGCGCCCAGAGCCTGAATAACATACCCGCCAATCCCTGCGGCCACGCTGCCCTGTGCAAAAATCAGGCAGCCAACACTGGTTACGGCAATCCCCACCGGCATAGTGGCATGCGCACCATAGCGGTCAAGCAGCACGCCTACGGCCAGAGCAGCCAGTGCATAAACAATGTAATAGGAGGCAATCATCAGCCCCAGATGGCTGTTGCCCCAGGCCTGCGTCAGCTCGTCCTGCATAATGCCGGGGGCTGAGCGGATGGCGTACTGATAGAAGTAGAACAGGGCGCAAAGAAACCACGCCAGCACATAAAGCGGCTGTATTTTCTGCGGCTGGCCTGCCGGCGCGCTTTGCGGCTGCGGGGCGGCGCTGGGTGTGTTGGAAGCCGACATTAAAAATCGCTTTTCAAAAAGGTGCAGGCTGTGCCCGTGCCTTGGTGGGGCACAGCCATGCAGGTTGACTTATTTTGCAGGCGGACGGCCGTTTGCCGTGGCCACATGGCGGCCCCAGGAAATCAGCTCGGACGTGCAGTCATCACGCGGGATCACACATTCAATCAGCGTCGGGCCTTCCTTGTTGTCCAGCGCGACCTTTACGGCATCTGCCAGTTCACCCGCCGTTTTGGCGCGCAGACCAATGCCTTTGCCATCTTCAGCGTTAAATGCGCTGATGATGCCTGCGTAATCCCAGTTCTTGATGTTGTTGTACGGACCATCATGAATTTCAACTTCAATGGTGTAGCCCGCATTGTTGATCAGGAAGATGATCACCGGCAGTTTGCGGCGGATCATCTGGGCCACTTCCTGCGCTGTCAGCTGGAAGGAGCCATCACCCACCATCAGAATGGTGCGGCGTTCCGGAGCCCCCACAGCGTACCCAAAGGCGGCCGGGACAGACCAGCCAATATGGCCCCACTGCATTTCCAGTTCCACACGCGCACCGCGCGGCAGTTTGGTGCGCATCACGTTAAACCAGCTATCCCCCGTTTCACCAAGAATGGTGGTGTCGGGCGTTACAAGGCTCTGCAACGTCTGCTGGATGTCAGCGCGGGTCAGCGTATCATCACCGGTGCCGGTGGTTTCAACCGTTTTACCGGTATGCACACGCTTGTACTGGACCAGCGTGGACTCCTTCTTCGGCTTGTTCTGGAAGTAGTCTGCCAGGCCTTCCAGCAGTTCCTTCAGATGGATGTTGTCGAAGGAGTAGCCGTGCAGTTTGGTGATGTTCTTGTCCAGAACAGCCACGTTCGGGCCCTGCGGCCATGCCGTCCAGCCTTCGGTGGAGTAATCGTTAAAGATGGGGGCCAGCGCAATAATGCTGTCCGTCCAGTTGAAGATTTCATTCACACCCGGGGTAGAGGCGCTGCCCCAGTAGGTGCCAACGTAACCGGGGTGATCTTCCGGGAAGAAGCTTTTGGCAGCCGCCATGGTTGCCACAACGCAGCCCAGAGCATCAGCCAGTTTGACGGCGGCCTCTTCCGCACCGGCGGCGCGCAGGCGGCTGCCAACCAGAAGGGCAGGCTTTTCATGTTTTTCAATGAATTCCGCAACAGCTTTCACGGCTGCGTCCAGCGTGTCCTTGTTGGAAGCCGGGGCATCCAGAACAGCGCTGATGGGGCCGGGGGCGGCACAGGGCTGGGCAGAGACGTTACAGGCAATTTCAATATAAGCCGGTTTCTTCTCGCGCAGCGCGGTGCGGATGGCGTGGTCAATCTTTTCCGGTGCATCATCAGCGGATGTGATGGACACCGCAGCACAGGTCAGCTTTTCAGCAATCTGGAGCTGGTAGGAATAGTCCGTGGTGCCAATGGTGTGGTGCAGGATGTGCCCGCTGCCGTGATCATTGGAGTTCGGCGCACCGGAAATCAGGATAACCGGCAGGTTTTCCGCATAGGCGCCACCAATGGCGTTCAGGGCGGAGAGCGCACCCACGCTGAAGGTCACAACGGCGGCCCCGGCACCGTTTGCACGGGCATAGCCTTCGGCAGAGAAGCCGCAGTTCAGCTCGTTACAGCAATAGACCTGTTCACAGTCTTTATTCATCAGAAGCTGATCAAGCAGAACGAGGTTGTAATCCCCGGCAACTGCAAAATGGTGCTTCAGGCCGATCTGGGCAAGACGCTCAGCAAGGTAAGTACCAACTGTATAAGACATTGAGTTCTCTCTCCTTTGGCGAGTATTTTGCCACTCCATTTTACTGGAACGGCAAATATCGGAAGGTGACGTAAACCGTGTTGCCCGATGTTGTGGGGTAGACACTGTTGCCATTGCCATCATTGCCTCTGAAGGCAAACTTCCGGATATAAGTATATTGCAGGCCGCCCATCACGCTGCCGTAGCGGCCTTCCACAAAGTGCCACCAGCCCCCGGCGGTCAGGGACGCCAGCGTGCGGGTCTGGGCGTTACAGGTGCCGAATTCCACATCGCACCCGCCCAGATTGAGGTCATTCACCCCGTACCCGTACTGCGCGCCATCCGCCCCCATGTAGCGTTTACGCCCGGCTGTCTCGATCCCCCCGTAGGTGTAAAGCAGCACCGACGGGGTGGGGTGGCCGATAAGACCAAGTGAGCCCATCAGCTCCGGCACGGGGGACAAAGCGCCACGCGCATTGGGGGTGGTATCCGGGATCAGACTTGGCCCGTAACGGCCAATGCCTTCACCCGCTGTGACATTGCCCGCCATCTGGAGTTTTTTGGTGCCCAGAGGGACCGTCATGCCAGCCCCGACGCCACCACCAAATGTGGTGTGTTTGCGGGTGGTGGTCATGCCCGGCTCCACCGCGAGGGAGCGGAACCAGCGCGCCAGACCAAACACTTCATAATGCCCGATGGACGTATCCACAGCGCCTTTGAGGATAATGTCCGGGGCCGGGTTGTAGGTATATTGCGCGCTCGGGTTCAGCAGCACGCCGCCGCTGTTGGCGTAATACACCCGCGCGCCCACTTTCTCCCCATACGCTGCGGGCAGGGTGCCGCCGGAGGACAGTGCGGAGGAAAACGCAACCGTCGCCTGCGGGTCTTCCACAGACAGGCCCAGCCAGTATTTCTGGTGCCAGTCCTTGCCAATGCGGATCTGCGGGACGCGGGTAAAGGTAATACCGGGGATCTGGTTATTATCCGTTACCGCGGGCAACTGTTCCTGCCGGGGCAGGATGCCTTTGGCGTAGTTGGTGGCAAGGCTCCACGCCTGCCCCATCAGGATATGCAGGCCCCAGTCCTTCTGCGTGAAAGTAAAATAGCCCTGCCGCAGGCGGGGCGTATAACCGCTGATCTGCACACTGTTTGTGGTGCCCGCGGAGCCGCCAAAATCACTTTCCACATAGGCCTGCAACCGCACATCTTTGGAGGGGTTCGCCTCCATCAGCACAGACATACGGCTGAGCTGCGCGGACATGCGTTCTTCACTCAGCCCGTGGTTGGGGCTGTTGGCGTAAGGGAAGTTGTTCCAGGCCGTGGCGGGGCCACTGGTCATGTTGGAATCACGCCAGATGTTGGAAAATTCCACAAACCCGCCAAGTTTGACGGAAATGCCGCCAATACTGAAAATAGGCGGCAGGCTGTCCACATCTGTCTGGGTAATGGAGGACGGGCTGGAGGATGTGAGGTCAATGGACGATCTGGACGGCGTATGCTCCGGCTGCTGCGGCAACCATCGGAACCCCGCAAAACCGGAGCCACTGTTCAGTGCGGGCTGCCCGGCATTCCCCACCTGAACAGGCTCGCTCCCGCCAGAAAAATGGATCCCCGGATCAGCCGGGCCATCGGTCCGCAGGCCGGACGGCACGCCGGAGAAACCGCCCTGCGTGGTGGTTGCGGTGCGTACCCCGCTGTAAGAGGGCGTCCTGCTGGCAGTAGCCGTATGGCGCGCCCCGCCCACAGCCCGCGCCGAGGCAGCCTGATGCCCGTTTTTGAGCGCCTGCCGGTGTTCAATCGCTTCCACCTGTGCGGCCAGCCTGCGCATCTGCTCCTTGATGGCGGCCAGTTCCTGTGCGTCATCAGCCCGCGCGAGGGAGGGTTCGCTCAGAACACAGGTAAGAGCCGTTCCGAGCAGAAGCCTGAAATCCAGCTTTCTGGTGTCGGAAAAGCCCGGGAACACAGGCGGTTTCACGCTAGATCCTCTGAAAATTATCAAACTTTGTTATAGATAGGCCTGTTTTCTGTGCAACAGGTAGAAGTCTCAATGATCCACATCAATATTACATAGGGTTAATTATATCAAATTGCGCCCGAAAATAATTCAGAACACAGGATTTATAAAAATAAAGTATATGCCGTGAGATCTTAAAATAAACTTTATAGTTTTCTGGTGCGCTGAAACTGCTGGAAAGAGGAAATAACTGCGTTCTTCAGACGATATTCAGATTTATTTTTTAGAGCCTGACAGAGAATGATTGATAGGAAAACATCATAAACCGTCAAAAAAGAGTCATGCCTGCCAGCACCTATGCAGGACATTAAAAGAAAATTTCATAATGTGCGATGGCTTTAACGGATAATCCACCGCCTGCGTGCCGGGTTGCGCTGTTCCCACCCCCGGCGTTCCAGTTCCGGTGTGTCGGCCTGTTCCGCCGGATAGCCCACGCACAGATAGGCCAGAAACTGCCAGTCCGGCGGCATGCAGAGCGTGCGGCTGGCTTCATCCGGTTCCAGAATGGACACCCACCCCAGCCCGACGCCCTCCGCCGTTGCCGCCAGCCAGAAGGTATGGATGGCCATCACGGCGGACCACACGGTGGTTTCCGGCATAGTGCCGCGCCCCAGCCCGCGCCCCTGTGCGGGGTTGGTGTCACAGAAGACGGCAATCTGGTGCGGCGCATCATCCAGCCCCGCCAGTTTCAGGGTGGCGTAGCGCCGGGCATCTTCCCCGCTGTGGCCGGTCAGGGCGTCGGTATTGCAGCGGGCAAAGTTCTCCCGAATGGCCGCCCGGCGGCCCGGAGCCTCCACCCGCACAAAACGCCAGGGTTCGCTCAGCCCTACAGAGGGCGCAAGGCAGGCGGTTTCCAGAAGGCGCGTCAGCACGGCTTCGGGCACCGGGTTCGTGCGGAAATGGCGCACGTCCCGCCGCCAGGTAAAAAGCTGGTCCAGAGATGCACGGAAAGCGGGGGGAAAAAGCGGGCCTGTCATGCCGGGATCATGAAGAGAAGTGCCCCCACCAGCAAGACCCCGACCAGAATAAGGCAGGCGCGCCGATACAGCACCAGCCCCCGGTCCAGATCGGCTACGGTTGCGTCCGGCGTGCCGTCCCCCATCCACGCATCGTCCACCCGCACGCCTTTATACAGGCGCGGGCCAGCCAGCCGCAGCCGCAGCGCCCCGGCCATGGCGGCCTCGGGCCAGCCCGCATTGGGGGAGCGGTGGCGTGGAGCATCCCGCCGTACGGCCGCCCGCGCCGGCGCACGGCGTTCTGCCGGGGCGGCCAGAATCAGGCACAACGCGGCAAGGCGGGAGGCAGGCAGATTCACCACATCATCCAGCTTCGCCGCAGCCCAGCCAAAGGCGGCATGGCGCGGGGTCAGATGGCCAATCATGCTGTCCGCCGTATTGACAGCCTTGTAAAAGACCGCTCCCTGCAGGCCGAACAGCGCCGTCCAGAACAGGGGGGCCACCACACCATCGGAAAAATTTTCGGCCAGACTTTCCAGTGCGGCCCGCACAATCCCGGCTTCATCCAGTGCGACGGTGTCCCGCCCGACAATCTGCGCCACGGCCTGTCGCCCTCCGGCCAGACCACCCTGCCGCAGGCCGGTGCCCACGGCCCGCACATGCTCCCACAGGGATTTCTGCGCAACTAACGTACAGGCCGCCACCGCCTGCACGCCCAGCATGAGGGGCGCAGGCAGAACACGAGAGCCCAGATCCAGCACAGCTTCCGTCACCCAGAGCGGCACGCCTATAATCAGGATCAGCGCCAGAATGCCCATTATCCGGCGTTTCTGCTCAGAAAAATCCGGGCGGTTGAGGGCGGTGTCCAGCATGTCTATCAAGGCGCCGATCCACATTACCGGGTGCCCGATGGCAGGCAGTAGGGCAGGCGGATACCCGCAGGCCGCTTCCAGAACGGCGGCAAGGGCTGCTACGGGGAACGTGACGGAAAGAGGAAACACCATGCGGGCAGCAGACTCACTCAGCGGGCAGGCCGGAGCAGAACCGGCCAGAAACGTGCAGGCAAGCCAGCAGACTACCACGCCCGCCTCTTCCAGGTCGATGCCCGTGCCGCCGCCCGCAGCATCATGCGCATCCACGCCCGTCATGGTATCAGAGGATCTGCCTCTTCCTTCCCACGGCGGACAAATGCGGGCCGTTATGGCGCATTTTCCTCAGGCTCCCCGGCCGGCTTATGACCTTTCAACTGGCATCAGTCCCTACACCTATCCGTTGCGTCTGCCAGATGTATCCGTGCTGGCCCGTCTCCCGGAAGAAGATGAAGAAGCCGATCTACAGGCCGCTGCGGCCGCTGCATATGGTCTGGCTAGCCCTGCCATGGTCGTTGCGGGGGCGGGGAGCCAGAGCCTGATTGCCCTGTTGCCGCGCCTGCTGCCCGCGCAGCGCGTGTGTCTGCTGGGGCCAACCTATTCCGGGCACGCCCAGACCTGGCACATGCAGGGCGTGCCGGTGCAGGAGGTGACGGACCCGTCAGACCTCCTCCACGCGGCCCGTCACCCCGGCACCGTCTGTGTCGTCTGCAACCCCAATAACCCCGACGGACGTCTGCTTTCCGCGGACTGGCTGCACACACTGGCAGACCAGTGTGCCGCCCACGGAAACATCCTGATTGTTGATGAAGCCTTCGCGGATTTTGAGCAGGAGAGTGTCGCCCCCCTTCTGCCCCATCCGGCGCTGCTGGTGCTGCGGTCTTTTGGAAAAACCTACGGCCTGCCCGGTGTGCGTCTGGGGTTTTTGCTGGCCAGCCCGGAGCGCGCCGCGCTGGCCCGTGCGTTTCTGGGGTCGTGGCCGGTTGGCAGTCTTGGTCTGGCAGCAGGGCGGCAGGCTTTGCGAGACACCGCATGGCTGTACGCCGCCCGCGCACAGGCCTGCGCGGCGCATGGTCGTCTGACGCGACTTCTGGATGCCGCCGGTCTGTCCCACACCGGGCAGGCCAGCCTGTTTACGCTGGTGCTGTACCCCACGGCTCCGGCGCTCTGGCGGCATTTCTGCACCTACGGCCTCGTGACACGCATTTTTGCAGACCAGCCGGGCCGTCTGCGGATTGGCCTGCCCCCGTCCGAGGCTGCATGGTCCCGGCTGGAAAGCGCTGTGCAGGCATGGGCTGCCCGCCCTGTGGGTGATGCCGAATGACCCGCGTCTCTACCCCCCAGACCCTCCGCCTGATCTGCCTGACAACCAGCCTGCCGGACGCGGTGAAGCAGGGCTGTATTCCCGCGCGCGAGGCATGTGGTCTGGTGGCTCTTCCCACGAATACGGGCGGCTTTTCCCTGCCGCATCTGCGCAAACCCCCGCAGTTTAGTCAGATCATTCTGGCCGAAGACTGCGTCTGTCTCCCCGCTGACCCTCAGGCAGACCCACTGTCTGACCCGGACAGCGCATCTCCTTCAGTCCGCTCAGGCAATGCACCCTTCCTACCAGCCGGAGGAGCGTCCTCTTTGCAGACCGGGGAGGCACCGGACGACATACCGTTTATTTCTCCTGAGATCCCCATCACACATGAAACGCCCATCTCACACACCGCAGCCCTAAGGGATCGCGATTACGGCACATGGCACGGACAGGCTCTGAAAAGCCTTGCGCCTGAAGCCCTGCATGCTCTGCTGCATGACCCGGATTTCGCGCCGCCGGAGGGGGAAAGCCTGCGTCAGTTCCACGCGCGGGTCGGGACCGGGCTGACCACATTGCCGCAGGAAGAGGCCGCGCGCGGTACGATACTCGCCGCTGCCCGCCCTGCCGGTTCCGGGGCACAAACGCTGCTGATTATTGCGCGCCCTGCCGTTGTACGCGCTCTCGCCTGCGCAATTCTGGGAGGCGGGCCGGAGATGGCGGCAAAGCTGGATATCCCGCCCCAGACCACCAGCCTGTTCACCCGCCACGCCGGACACTGGCGCGTACGGGCACTGGGGGCAGGGCAGGATACCGGGCCTGACTCTCAGGGCTGATCTGCCGCACTGAGCAGGCCAGATTTCCAGATTTATTGTCTCTGCGCGGCTCTCATTTTCACCGCCTTCGTCACAAGCAGAGTACTGATTTGCGCCAGTGCAAATGTGAGCAAGACAGTCGGCCAGAAGGCGTCCCGGATCTGGAAATACCGCATACACGCCACATCCAGCGGGATAAAAATAAGGGCCGCCCCAATAAAAATGACGATTTTCTGTGTGGTGTCTGACAGTTCTGTCATCTGGCGTATTTCAAAATCTTCCATGGATCGAAAATGTGCGGACCAACTGGAACAGGCCGGGCTTGTCAGCCGCCATGTGCAGCAGATTATGCCGCCAAGCGTGGAATATCGGCTGACACCCGCAGGCCAGATTTTTATTGAACCGATAGAAATGCTCTACACATGGGCCATAGACCACACGGCAGATCTTGACGCTCTGGCCGCCCAGCAGGCCGCCGGGTCCACAGCCCAGACGGCGGACGCTGAAGAGGACCCGTAACGCTCTGCCTGAGCGGCAGCGTTATTTTTTACGGGTTTTCTGGCGGTAAACGGCGAGGACCAGCAGCAACTGCATCCCTGCCAGACCACCATCAAGCAGCCCTTTTTCAAAATCTGCGACCGGAAGATTTGAGACAGCCAGCATCAGTAACGGCGCGAAGGGAATGAGAAGCAGGGTCTGCAAGGACTTGTTTTCAACAGCTTTTGCTTTGCACCGTGTACGCATTTTCCAGATCCTTTTCCGGCAAACGACTCACTGACAAACCGTAATAAAAAAGCTGGCATATCCTCAGGCAGGGCGCAAGAGCCTTTGCTGCGTGGCCGCTCCGTGCGTCACAGCCCTGTCAGGCGTGAGGCAAACCTGTGCCCGTCCCGGTACACCGCAAAGCGGGGTGTTTCATGCAGCAGGTGGCTGGTCTTCAGCAGGGCATGCGCCGTTTCCCATTCCGCAGGCGTATGTTCCCGGCTGTCTATGCCCACCTGCCGCAGGCGGATATAGCCAAAAAACGCATCATCACTCATTTGCTGGCGCGGCAGCACGTCCGCCAGATAGGGCAGGGCGGTAATAGCGTTCCGCACAATGGGGGCCTCTGCTTCCGTGCCGTAGAGGAACAGATCATCTCCGGGGCGGAAACCGGCTTCATCCAGCATGCTGGCCAGCCGTTCCACCTGCTCCTTTTCAAACTGTTCCTGGGCCTGCATGGCGTTTCCAAAATCAAAGGACACCACATAAAAATACAGGAGCGGCACAACCGCCAGCCAGCGGAGTTTCTGGCCCACAGCCGTCTGTAGAAAAAACAGATTGGCCAGAATAACGCAGGCGGAAAAGGACATAAAAATCCGTGGCGCAATGACCGTATCCGCCAGAATCAGCACAATCCCCGGCACCAGCAGCACAAGGAGAAATGGCACGCTCACCAGTGCCAGCGCGTTCAGCTTTGCAACTCTGTCCGCCCGGCGCAGGGCTGGCAGCACACCAGACCACACAAACGCCGCCCCGAGCGCATAAAACAGGCCCAGAACAACGCCCGGCCCGCCGTGCAGAAGGGAGGCCAGCAGGGCGCGCGCCTGTTGCAGGTTGCTCCACAGCATTCCGGACAGCACATCATGCAGGCTCATGGTCCCGCTATGGGGGCCAGCGTAGGAGCCATGCACAAAATGGCGGATAATCACAAAGTGATACACACCATAGGTTACGCCCAGTGCGGCCATCCGCAGGCCCAGCGCCCGCCATGCCGCCTGATCCCGCCCCTCACAGGTGTCACACACAAACAGAAGCACGGCGAGGGCCAGAAATGTGTTCAGCGCTGGCTGATAAAAACACATGACCGCAAACAGAAAAGCCGCGCATGTGGCAAACAGCCGCCGACCAGACCAGCCCTCCGGCACCAGCGCCGCCAGAACCGCGCAGCTCTGGGCCATAAGCATCGGCAAGGCGTCGAATTTATAAGACAGATTTTCCAGAAAAAACGGCTGCACCGCCAGCGGCAGGGCGCACAGGCAGACGGAAAGATCATCCATCCTGCGCCCGCGCAACAGCCGCGCGGCCAGCAACGCCCCGCTGCATGAAAGGGCCAGCAGGCCCAGAATCTGCCCCAGCGGAGCAAGATCAAGAACATTGCGGCTGCGCAAACCCAGCGTGTTCATCAGGAATGTCGAGAAAATGCGCCCGCTGCGGCTCCATGTGTAGCCGTATAAAACGCGCGCGTTATCATCCATATACGGCACGTTGACCAGAAAAATGGGCAGAGCAAACAGGCAGCTTAACAGGAAAAGCAACCAGACATGTCTGGAATGTAGTTTAGGCCAGCTCTGGTCCATATCCGCCACACAGCTCCTTCTGGTCACTAGGGTGCTGGTGTCTGTTATCGCATCATCTGTTTTTCAGAAAGAGCAGGGAGGGAGAAATACCCCTCACCTGCGCGCCACGCAGCGGGAGAGGCTCAGCTCCGGCTGCGGCCCAGCAGCACCGGCGTTGCCAGCGCGCCAAAAATCAGCCCCATGCTGCCCCACAGCACCACCTGCATGCCAAGGGCGGCCTCGCGGAAACGCCACAGCACCACGGCAGGAAATCCGTCAGGTACCTCATTCACATCCGGCAGGCCAAACTGCACAAGGGCGGCCAGCCCCACAAAGACAGCGCCACCGCACAGCCAGCCGGTCCAGTTATCGCGCACCTGCGCCACTTTCTGGCCAATCAGGCAGGCAATGGCCGCCACACAGATGGAAAGCGCAATCATGACAAAATAGGTTTCCGTCCGCAGCGCCAGCGTGGCGGGGTTCCCCACGGCAGGCGGGTTGGGCGGGTATTTCAGGTCCGGCACCAGCACCACGGTCACAAACCCGGCGGCAGCCAGCAGAAGCGCCAGCACGCGGGGGGAGGAGAAAGAAAGCCGCCCGTAGGCAAAGGAAAACACCAGCGCAAACAGCCCACCAAACCCCGCGCCATAAAGCAGCGTGGCGGTGGCCAGACCATAACTGGCCTGCACGGACCGGCTGACCATTTCCGGCTCCGGCGCAGCCCCTTCCGCCGCGCTGCGCGCAGCCTCAAACGCAATGGCCAGCGCCACCTGTGGTTCCCCAAACAGGCGGGCAAACGCAAAGGCAAGTGCAGCCGCAAGGCACCCGGCAATCATGCCGCGTGCCAGCAAACGTCCAGCAATCATCAGAAAAAACCCTGCGGTTTAGTGGCAGGGAAAGCCCAGCAGATGGCGGCCATCATGCACAAATTCATGCACTTCATGCCCGGAAATCAGGGAAACAGCCCCCTGTTCCGCCCCCACAAAATACAGCATCAGCACGGACAGCAGCAGGCCAAACACGGCCCAGGGCAGCAAGGCGCCAACGGGAATGGCAACGGGGGCAGGTGCGGCAATACCCTGCGCGCGGGGGGAGGAAGGATGCATCATCAGACAGGCTCCGCTGGTAAAAACGCGTTCCGCGGTGAACAGAAAAACAAGGCTGGAGGTCTGACTTCCCGCTTGCAGCAAGCGGATTACAGTGGCGCGACCGTGCCGGATTTCCACCAGCTTCCCCAGATCAGCCTTTAGTCTGAACGGCCCCTGCGCCCCTGTCAATTTATTCAGCCTCCGTCTGACACCCCTCGTCTGGCACCCTCCGTCTGGCAACCGCCCGTCTGGCGTGCATCCACAGGGCTCTTGCCTGCACTGTCTTAATTGTTCTTGCGTGTTGCCCGGTTTTGCGCGCGGTGCGCCTCAGAGCACGGTTGTCAGAGCGGGCAGCACACAACATTCCGTAACAATTGCCGCGGCGCCCAGCACATCTCCCGTATAGCCTCCCAGCATCCGGCGGGCCGCGCCTCCCACCAGAAAGCAGGCCATCAGAGCAGCCCCCGTAGCTACAAGCCCGGACTGGAGCCACATCAGATTTTCACGGGAAAGCCAGCCGCCCATCGTTGCGGTGGGAGCGTAGAGCATTTCCCGCAGTATCCCGCCCATACACCCCGCAGCCAGAAGCAACCCCAGCCATAGAGGCCTGCGCGGCAGCGGACTGAGTGAGCGGGCCAGACCGTCGGGCCGGGCCGGGGGCAGGCAGGCGGCCAGAACCAGCAATGCCACGCGCGCCAGACAGCCGGACACAACCAGCGCCAGCACCGCCATAGTTGCAGGAAGCGCCGCAACAGCGGAGGCCCGCACCAGCAGGCTCAGGCTTAAGGCCAGCACGCCGTAACTGCCAGTCAGGCTATCGCGCATAATCTCCAGCCGACGCTCCCGCGTGGCCCCGCCGCAGCCGTCCGCCATGTCAGCCAGTCCGTCCTCATGCAGGCCGCCGGTCAGCACACACTGGAAGGCCAGCGCCAGCCCCGCCGCAGGCAGAGCCGCCATATGGCTCAGCCGCAGCAGCCAGAACAGCATCCCCACCAGCCCGCCAAGGCCCGCGCCGATCAGCGGCCAGCACCAGATAGAACGGCCCATAGGCCAGAGCGCCGTGCTGGCCCGCTGCGCGGGGGACAGCAGCCAGCTTACCGGCAGGCGCGTCAATAAACTCAGCCCACAGGCCACATCCAGCCGCACCCGGGCCACACAGGATTCAGCCGGGGCAGGCTTCATTCTGTACGGCCTGAAACCGCAGCCTGCGTAAAAGTCGCCATGCCATTATGGCACGCCACCGCCGCCCGCAGCAGCGGGACCGCCAATGCCGCGCCGGAGGCTTCCCCCAGCCGCAAACCAAGGTCCAGCAACGGCACCAGCCCCAGCTTTTCTGCGAGCCGCGCATGGCCTGCCTCGGCGGAACAATGGGAAAGGCGCGTATGGGCCAGTCCCCCCGTTGCAGCCAGCCGCGCCAACGGAGCCACCGCAGCCGTGCAGACAAATCCATCCAGCAGCACCGGAATGCCGGAATGCCGCGCCGCCAGCGTCGCCCCCAGCAAAGCCGCGAGTTCATACCCGCCGAGCCTGCGGGCTATTTCCAGCGGGTCATAGGCAGGTGTTACCGCGCCCAACCGCTTTGCGTGTTCGCTCTTCGCCGCAGAGGCCCCCTGTGTCGCCGCCACTTCTGCCTTATGGTGCGCCAGAGCGGCATCAATCACCCGCGCTTTATGCGCCACGCCGGGGGCATCCAGCCCGGTGCCGCGCCCGGCCCAGTCGGCCCCGGTGCCGCCAAACAGAGCCGCCGCCAGAGCCGCTGCCGCCGTGGTGTTGCCAATGCCCATTTCTCCCAGACACAGCAGGTCACATGGACGCAGCACGGCGTTATACCCTGTTTGCACCGCGTCCAGAAAGGCTTCTTCCGTCATGGCCGGGGCCGTGGTGAAATCCGCCGTGGCAGCCAGCCCGCGCACAGGCACAACCTGCAACGTCGCACCCGCCACACGGGCAAGCTGGTTGATGGCAGCCCCGCCTTGTTCAAAATTCTGCACCATCTGGGCCGTCACATCCTGCGGCCAGGGGGAAACGCCCTGCCGCACGACGCCATGATTGCCCGCAAAAATCAGAATCTGCACCCGGTCCAGCCGGGGCTGCGCCCGCCTCTGCCAGCCGCCCAGCCACTGTGTCAGCTCTTCCAGCCGCCCCAGACTGCCCGCCGGTTTGGTCAGTTCGGCCTCACGGGAGGCAATCTGCTGCTGAGCCACAGCATCCACCCCCGGCAGCGCGAGGCATGCAGCGCGCAGGGCGGCGAGGGACGCAAACGGAGGAGCAGGAGTGGGGGAGGAAGCTGGTGGCATGACCCTGAATTTATGCTGTTATAAACGCCATACTGACATGGCAGCAGGAAAGCGGATAGCGCATGAACACTCTCTCGCTCAAGGCAGACACTGCCCCTCCGTCGGGCCAGCAGCCCACAGCCTCGCCCGCTGCGGCGGTTATGCCGGAACAGGAGACAGCCCTGCTCCCCGCAGGCCTGCCTGGCACAACATTAGTTCTGGGCGGTGCGCGGTCTGGCAAGAGCCGCCATGCGGAAGCCCTGATTACAGCGTTGCCCGCCCCGTGGGTCTACCTTGCCACAGGCCGCGCGTTTGATACGGAAATGCAGGAGCGCATTGCCCACCACCGTGCCAGCCGGGCGGAGGGCTGGCAGACAGTAGAAGAGCCATTTGCCGTGGCCGATGTTCTGCGCGCCCACGCCACGCGCCCGGTCCTGCTGGATTGCCTGACCCTGTGGCTGACCAACCTGCTGCTGGAAGAGCGGCGTATTCCGGACGCTACACACGCGCTGCTCGCTGCACTGGCGGAGCGGCGTGCCCCCACTGTGCTGGTCGGGAATGAGGTCGGGCTGGGGATCGTGCCGGAACACAAACTCGCCCGGCAGTTCCGGGATGAAGCCGGTCTGCTTCATCAGCGGCTGGCCGCACAGGTCGGGAAAGTGCTGTTCATTGCGGCCGGATTACCGCTTGTCTTAAAAGAACCACCCCCGGCCTGACATAGCGGGTTCTCTGCTCAGAGCTGATCTACCGCCATCCGGCCAATTGCCGGGTCGTCTGTAAAAAACCCGTCCAGCCCCATATCCAGATACCGCCGGATATCGGCAATAGACCCGGCGACATTGCGGGCGGCGTCGCCCTCTCCATTGCGCAACTGGCGCGGCAGGAAATAGTTTTCCGGGCGGCAGGTATAAGCATGCACCAGCAGGCCCGCCGCATGGGCATCCTCCACCAGAGAGGACGGTTCAAGCCAGTTCCCCTGTGCATCACGCGGAATAAGGTCAGTCAGGGACGGGCCAATCACATCCGCATAGCGCCGCACGTCTTGCAGGCCAGCGGGGGTCATCAGGTCCGCGAATGTGGTTTTCTCGCCCAGGGCGGCCAGATCAGGCGGCACTTCCTTCCGCTCTCCCATCAGCAGCATCAGCCGCGCCTGCGGGTTGATGGTCCGCACATCTGCCCCGATGCGTTTCAGGTTGCCTGTTTCAAAGGACTGCACTTCCAGCGGAGCCGTGCGGGTATAGTTATGCGCGGCAATCGTCCGTAAAAACACCGCTTCCGGGTCAAACCCGAGGGCGTGGAAATGCGTGGAGTGTTTGATCTCGGGGATCAGCCCCAGAACACGCCCGCGCGCCGCGGCTTCCGCCGCAACGCAGTCAATCATTTCCTCAAAAGTCGGAATGTCAAAATGCCCGTCATAGCGGGTATTATGCACCCGCAGTCTGGCCAGCCGTTCTTTCGCCCGCAGGGTTTTCAGTTCGGCGAGGGTAAAGTCCGTCGTAAACCAGCCGGTTTCTGTTTTGCCATCAATGCTGAGGCTGCGTTTACGGCTGGCAAATTCCGGCCGCTGCGCCACGTCGGTCGTCTCGGCAATATTGGCTTCATGGCGGCAGATCATCACGCCGTCTTTGGTCATCACAAGGTCCGGCTCAATAAAGTCCGCCCCGTCCGCAATGGCTTTCACGTAGGAGGCCAGTGTGTGCTCCGGCCGCAGGGCCGAGGCACCCCGGTGGGCAAATAGCAGCGGACGCGGCGCGAGGGACGGTGCCGCCACGGCCCGCCGTACGCTCCCGCAGAGTGCGGCGGCACAGGAGGCCGCCAGAACAGAACGGCGTGAAAAACTCTGCATCAGAATGGCCTTAAACGTGAAAATTTCACGATAGATTGGTCTTGCTGCACTGTGATCATTCTATGAATATCGTGCAACAGTACCGCATGATTTATGACATTTCAGAGAAAATCCGGAGGAACTGACCCAGTCCGGAAGTAATTTTTGAGAAAATATTAAAAAACACATAACATTTCCACCGTATCGTCCTTCTGATGCTCAGAGAACGCACAAACTATAAAACGCATGGACAAATCTTAAGTGTTCCTGCACGGGTTTAATTCGTAAATTTTTTGTCACGAATTTTCCGTCTCTTTATTTTCGTCTCTTTCTCTGGGGAACAGTCTTTGTCCGAAACTGCCGTTCTCGTTTCTTCCGCCACAGAGGCTCCCCCGGTTGCCGGTCAGCCTCAGGCTGCGCCAGCTACCCCGCCGCAGGAGGCTGCCGCCGCCTGTGCCGCCGCACAACCCGCGGCCAAAACCCCGGATAAACCCGCCTATCTGCCCCCGCCCGCGCTCCCGGTGATGGAAGGGCCGCACGGCATCCGGTATGACTTCAATCTTGGCGCGCGCGTGCATGTGCCCGAGCGTAAGGACGGAACATGGCGCGTCATCCTGCGGGATCTGGATACAGGGAACATCCTCTTCCGGCATGAAGCCGCCGGGGCCACCATCACGTCCAGCAAACGCTATTATGTGCGCTTCGGGATTGAGGTCACGGATATTGGCGCAGACGGGGTGGAACGCCCGGCCTTTACCTGTGAGTATGATGCCCGCGGGCAGGACGTCATCATCCAGCTTCCCGTCGGCACGCTGGGGGATACGCTGGCATGGTTCCCGTATGTGGCGCGCTTTGCGGAAGCACACGGCGCAAAAGTGACCTGCCTGCTGTCCGGCGTTATTCTGCCGCTGCTGAAAGACGCGTACCCCAACCTCACGCTCATGACATCGGAAGACGCGGAGAAAGCTGGGATCACGGGCAAATCCTACGCTACGTACTGCATCGGTCTGTTTTTTGACGATAAAGAGTGCAACCAGCAGCCTACGGATTTCCGGTTTGTCGGCCTGCACCGCACGGCAGGCTATATTCTGGGCGTCTCCCCGCATGAGGAAGCCCCGCGCCTGCATCTGCCCGATGAGAGCCGCCCCATCCCCGAGCCCTATGTCTGCATTGCCGTGCAGGCCAGCACCCAGTGCAAATACTGGAACAACCCGACCGGCTGGCAGGATGTGATCGCCTTCCTGAAGAGCAAAGGCTACCGGGTTATCTGTATTGATCAGAAAACCGTGCACGGCACCGGCCTTGTCTGGAATCATATTCCGCATGGAGCGGAAGATGAAACAGGTAACCGCCCCCTTGCAGAGCGCGCCCGCTGGCTCAAACATGCGGACGCCTTTATCGGCCTGAGTTCCGGCCTCGCCTGGCTGGCCTGGGCCGCAGGCACAAAGGTGGTGATGATCTCCGGCTTCACGCACCCGACCAATGAGTTTGAAACACCCTATCGCGTCATCAACTGGCACACCTGCAATTCCTGCTGGAATGACTCCAGTGAGCGGTTTGACCACCATAATTTCCTGTGGTGCCCCCGGCATGAAAACACGCCACGTCAGTTTGAATGTACGCGCCTGATTACCAGTGAGCATGTGATCAACGTGCTGAAAAAGCTCCCTGCCTGACGGAGGGGCAGCAGGCGCTGCCCCCTTGCATCTGCCTGCTGATGGTGCTTTTTCCTCAGGACTGCTTCAAAAATTATCGCATTCAGGCGCAAAATTTTCTGCCGGATCTCCGCTGCGGAGTTTTGAAACAGCCTCTTAAAGTTATAAGATAACGCCAGAGCAGCACGTCTGTCGTTCCAGTCGGGGAGATACGCAATGTCACAGGATTTTATCAGCACGCAGCTTCTGGTGGCCGGGCAATGGCAGGACGCGGCAGATGGCCGCACCCTGCCGGTCTTCAACCCGGCCACGGGGGAAGAAATCGGTAAGATCGCCCACGCCTCCAAAGCGGATCTGGCACGGGTGGCGGACGGCGCCGCACAGGGCTTTGCCGCATGGCGCGCGCTCACAGCGTGGGACCGCTTTGTTATCATGCGCAAGGCCGCCAATCTGCTGCGTGAGCGTGCGGAGAGCATCGGCCGGATTATGAGCCGTGAGCAGGGCAAGCCGCTGGAGCAGGCCATTATCGAAATCAACGGGGCCGCTGGCGTCATCGAATATTTTGGTGAAGAAGGCCGCCGCCTGAATGATACGCTGATCCCGCCGCGGGTGCCGAATGTTGAGCAGCGCGTGCTGCACCGCCCCGTGGGCGTGGTCGCGGCCTTTACCCCGTGGAACTTCCCCATCAACCAGATTGCCCGCAAGCTGGGGGCCGCGCTGGCCGCTGGCTGCGCCGTGATTGTCAAAGCGCCGGAAGATACCCCCGCATCCCCTGCGGAACTGCTGCGGGCCTTTTGTGATGCTGGCGTCCCGGCAGGGGCTGTCTCGCTGGTCTACGGGGACCCGGCGGAAATTTCCGAATATCTGATTGCTCACCCCGTTGTGCGCAAAATCTCCTTCACCGGCTCCACGCCGGTTGGCAAACATCTGGCCGCACTGGCTGGCGCGCAGATGAAGCCCGTGACAATGGAACTCGGCGGCCACGCCCCCGTGATCGTCTGCGAGGACGCGGATCTGGACGCCGCTGCCCAGCGCCTGTGCGCCGCCAAGTTCCGTAACGCCGGGCAGGTGTGCATCGCCCCCACGCGCTTCCTGCTGCACAAGAGCATTGCGTCCAGCTTTGTCGATAAGTTCAAGGCGCAGATGAACGCCCTCAAGATCGGCTCCGGTCTGGATGAAGGCGTGACCATGGGCCCGGTCGTCAATGAACGCCGCCTGAAAGCCCTGAATGAACTGGTGGCCGATGCGCGGGAAAAAGGGGCAACTATCTGGCAGGCCGACGTGCCGCTGCCCAATGAAGGCTGCTTCTTTGCCCCGACCCTTGTGCTGAACCCCACGCTGGCCATGCGGATGATGCAGGAAGAACCGTTTGGCCCGATTGCTATTGTATCAGAATTCACCTCCCTGACGGACGCCGTGCAGGAAGCCAACCGCCTGCCGTATGGTCTGGCCGCCTATGCCTACACCCGGAACGAGCGCACGGAGCGCCTGCTGGGAGAACAGGTGGAAGCCGGGATGATCGCCATCAACCACCACGGTCTTGGCGTGCCGGAAGTGCCGTTTGGCGGCATCAAGGATTCCGGTTACGGCACAGAAGGCGGCCCGGAAGCCGTGCGGGCGCATACGCTGATCAAATTTGTTTCAGCGGAACATGAAAAAGCTGCCTTTTGAACAGATAAAAGTCTTAATGTATAAAACGGGGGGCGGGCACGTCTTTTAGTGCCCTCCCTCCGTATTCAGCACAATTCTGCTTTCTTTTTAGCACAAAAAAGACGTCTTATAATAAGATCCTCTTGGAAATAATATTTTTGATTTCTTCCAAAGTTTATGGGGTGGTTTTGTCGGTTTGAACGTCAGCACACGTACTGAGGTGCTTAAAGCCGTCAAAATAATCCGGAGAACATCATTAAATATCAGATGCTATGAGATTAAGAGCAGGCCTGTCACATGATTTACCATTTTTCCTATAATGAACGGAACCATTTTCCAGAAATTTATGAGAAAATATTATACTCCCGTCGTGTATTCTTTGAAAAAAACTCAGAATGGAACGATTTTTTTCATAAAACCCCGGAAGAAGACCGGTATGATCTGGAGTGCAACCCCCTCTACATCGTCGCGGTGGAAGACGGAGGGGATGCCGTAGCGTCCGTCCGTATTCTGCCCACAACGGGGCCGACCATGCTGCGGCAGGATTTCGCGCCCTTCTTCAAAGGCTGCCCGGATATTATCAGCCCTGATGTGTGGGAACTTTCATGGTTCTGCACCTCGGCGGATACGTCCTCGCCCACAGGGCGCAACCTGCTGCTGGATGTGTTGAAAACCGTGTGTGAGTATAGTCTCGCGAATGATATCCGGCAGATTATCGGCACCTATCCCCGCGCCAGAATGCGGCTGTACCGGCGCCTTGGGGCGGTGCCCTATGCCCTGTGCTCAGGGGAAATCAGCGGGCAGGAATTTTGTGTGGGCGTTCTGGATATTACCCTGCTAACCTTGCGGCATGTGACGGAAGTGCAGCAAAGGCCATTTTAACCACATCATCGTCTTTTCAGGGTGCGGGGTCTGAGGTCAGTCACAGGACGCCCGGCCCGGCCCAAAGTATGTTAGAGTCAGGGTCATGCCATTTAAATATAACCCGCCCACCCTTATTCTTCCCACCGCCCTGCAGGAGCTTGTCTCGGCCATCAGTACAGCCCATTCTCTGGAAGAACTGTCAGACGTCGTCAGGACTATTCCTGAAAAATGCAATATGTTTCATGTTGTCTATTATTTCGCCGGTTCGGGCGAACAGCTTCTGGACCCGCATAATTTTATCAGCACCACATACCCGCGCGCCTGGCAGGAACGCTATTACACACACGGCTATCTGCATGCGGACCCGGTCTTAAAGCGGAGCATGGAAAGCGGCCTGCCGTTTGAATGGCGGGAGCTTGAGGTAGAAAAAGGCACGCTGGCCGATACCATTTTGCAGGAAGCGCAGGACTTTACCCTCGGCCATTCCGCGCTGACCCTGCCTCTCGCCGGGGTGGACGGCTCACACGGTCTGTTCGTCATTACCAGCCTTGACCCCACAAAGTTTGACGGCATCGCCCGCATCAGCGCGGTGCGTGATTATCAGATGCTGGGCAACCATGTGCATGAGGCCTATTTGCGGATTACCGCCCACCAGTCCTCCAGTCAGGTCGATCTGTCTGATGAAGAAAAATCATGCCTGAAACTGGCGGCAGACGGGCTGCTGGGGGCGGAAATTTCCAAAAAACTCAAACTGCCGGAATCCGTTGTCCGGCTCTGCCTGCGCGTGGCCCGCTACAAGCTGGGCGCAGCCACAACGGATATCGCCATTTTGCACGCCACCCGCTCCGGGCTGATCTGACCTTAATCTTATCGGCCCTGACCCCGGCTCCGTATTTCGGGCAGGGCGTTTTGGTCAGTTCTGGGTCTGGTCGTCTTTTTTCAGCGTTCTGTACCGCTCCAGCGCAATAGCCCGCGCCTGCTTCAGGTCCACAATCGGGTGCGGGTAGGTCTTGCCGGGCACAAAGCGCAGGGAGCGGCTCAGGGCTGCATCCACTTTCCACGGGGTATGGATCAGTTTGTCCGGCAGGCCAGCCAGTTCCGGCACCCATGTGCGGATATAGGCGCCTGAAGGGTCAAATTTTTCAGACTGCCCCACCGGGTTAAAAATACGGAACCAGGGGGAGGCATCAATGCCTGTCCCGGCACACCATTGCCAGTTCATGGCATTCAGCGCCGGGTCTGCGTCCACCAGCCGCTCATAAAACCAGCGTTCGCCCTTGCGCCAGTCTGTCAGCAGATGTTTGGTCAGAAAGGACGCTACAACCATCCGCACCCGGTTATGCATGGTGCCGGTGGCCCGCAACTCCCGCATCCCGGCATCCACCAGCGGATAGCCCGTGCGCCCTTCCGTCCAGGCGGTAAAGGCTTCAGCGTCATTCTCCCAGGGCATCTGGTCGAATTCAGAGCGCAGGTTACGGGTGGGCATATCGGGTTCATAAAAAAGCTGCATCCAGCCAAAATCCCGCCAGCCCAGCTCAGACAGGAATTTTTCTGTATTCAGGTGGTCGCCGCTGCGGGCTTCCGCCTGCCGCGCGGCCTGCCAGATCTGCCGTGCGGAAATCAGCCCGGCGCGCAGATAAGGGGAGAGACCAGAAGTTCCCTCCCGGTCTGGCCGGTCCCGGTCTGTATCGTAATGCGCCAGCGTGTCGTCCAGAAAATCTTCCAGAATGGTGCGCGCCTGCTCTTCACTACAGGGCCAGTACTGCGCGGCCTGTGTGGCATCATCGGGCAGGGCAGGGGTCAGCAACGCACCCGGAGCAAGGTCTTTTTTAAACCCGCGCGGCACAGGAGCAAACCGGATCTCCTGCGGGGCGGGCAGGGGGCGTCCGGGTTCACCCAGTTCCCGCGCCGCCCGCCACCATGCCGTAAAAATCCGGTAAGGCTGCCCGGCCCCGGTCCGCACGGTCCAGGGTTCATGCAGCAACCGGGCGGAAAGGGAATGGACGGTCACGCCCCGCTCCGTCAGAGCCGCTTTCAGGGTGGTATCACGCTCTTTCCCCACGGGGTCATAACGCCGGTTCCAGAAAACATCTGAAACCCCGGCAGCTTTTGCCAGATCCAGCACAACCGGAAGTGTTTCCCCGTGCGGCGTCACAAGTGCGCCGCCCTGCTGGCTCAGGGCATCAGCCAGCGCCGCCGCGGCCTGCCCCAGCCACCAGCCAATCACCCCCTGAGGCATGCAGGCATCATCCTGCACAAAAGCGCACAGCACAGGCTGCCCGCTGGCACAGGCGGCATGCAGGGCCGGGTTGTCGCTCAGGCGAAAATCATCCCGAAACAGGACAAGAACAGGGGCGGCGGGTGTGGAGGCCATCATGGCCGGAGAGTGCCGTTATCCTCCCGCTTATGCAATGGCCTGCCGCCTCCGCGCAGGCGGGGCAGCCCTGATGCAACCGTTTCTGGCCTGCGCCGTTAAATGTCTCCACCGCACGGCAGAAAAAACCTGCTGGAAGCCCTGCCAAAAAGGCGGTACAGGCCAGACAGTGCCCCGGCACAGGCCCAATAAGCAACAAGAAACACGCAACAACCACAAGGACATTCCCGCATGACCCAGTCCTGTTCCCCTACCGGTTGCGGCCCGCTCACGCCCGAGCAGGAGCATATTCTGAAAGGCCACGGCACGGAATATCCGGGCTCCAGCCCACTTAATCATGAAAAGCGGCCCGGCCTTTATCATTGCGCGGGCTGCGGTCAGACCCTGTTTGATTCAGAGACCAAATATGAAAGCGGCAGCGGCTGGCCCTCGTTTTACGATGCCCGGCCCGGTGCGGTGGAAACCACGCAGGACACCCGGCACGGCATGGTGCGTACGGAAGTGCATTGCGCGTCCTGCAAGGGGCATCTGGGCCACGTCTTTCCGGACGGCCCACTGCCGACCGGCCTGCGCTATTGCATGAACGGGCTTGCGCTGGCGTTTGAACCCTCTTGAAACGGCAGGTCGCCCATCCCACTTCCAAAATCATGACATACGCTCATACCATGGCCGGAAACGGCGCGTTCCATACCGCTGAGGACATTGCGCACCGTCTGCGCCGTGTCCGGCGTCTCGCATGGATACTGGATGCCGCATTCCGGCTGCCCGGCACGCGCTTCCGCGTGGGGGTGGATGCCCTCGTCGGGCTGCTGCCGGTTGGTGGCAGCGCGGTGATGGGCCTCGTCTCCCTTTATATCGTGTGGGAGGCGTGGAGACTGCGCGTCCCCACGGCTCTTCTGGCCCGCATGGTCGGCAACGTGCTTCTGGAAACTGTTGTGGATACGGTGCCGGTGGCAGGGGATCTGTTTGACGCCGCCTTCAAGGCCAACCTGCGTAACGTGGCGCTTCTGGAGCAGTATTTCGGGCAGACTGGCCGCACGGCACCCGGATGAAATTGCTTTTCAGGAAGAGAGCATAATCTTTTCCTGAAATTGCGAATTATTCTTAAGTATGCTAGCACGACGCAGGCTTCATCAGGCGCTGGTCAGATCATGCAGGATACTCTCACAGTCTTAACACAACTGATGGTGGCGGAGCGGCCCACGCTGCTGCGCCTGATGTATCGCATCATCAAAAACCGGGATGCGGCGGAAGATGCCGTTCAGTCTCTTTTCGAGAAAATACAGCGTGTTGAACAAACCCTTATTATAGGCAGCCCCAAAGCCTATCTCTACCGGCTGGCCGCCAATCTGGCGATTGACCATGCCCGCAGCCTGTGCCGGCGGGAAGATGTGCAGGACAGTATTGATGAACTGCTCTGGCTGGAGGATGATACACCCACCGCAGAGCAGTCTACGGCTGCCAAAAAGCAGCTCGCCCGCGTGGAGGATATGATTGAAACCCTGCCAGAACCGATGAAGACGTTTTTCTGCCTCAACCGCTTTCACGGTCTGACACAGACAGAAATCGCCCGCAGGTCCGGTAAGTCGGTGTCCATCGTCAATCGTTATATCCATCAGGCTCTGGACCGTCTTTCCGCAGTCCGCGAGGATTAAGTGGTTTATAAAGAACAGGATACGGCCGAGGCCGCGCGGGCGTGGATTATCCGCATGGCGTCCGGCGGCATGACAGCGGAGGATCTGGAGGCTTTTCGCCAGTGGCGTTCTGACTCTGCCGAGCATAACAGAGTGTTTGAAGAAGAACGCAGGCTCTGGCGTGCCGCCGCCCTTTCTCCGCAGCAGGATCAGGCCGTGCAGGCCTCATGGTCCCGTATGGGGCGGCGGAGACTGATCAGGAAAAGCTGCTTTTTTTCAACTGCTCTTGCCGCGTCCATTGCCCTGTCTTTCTACGCGCCCATGCTGAAAACATGGGCTCAGGCTGACCGGTGGACCGGGAATACGGTGCAGACACTGATGCTGGCGGATGGGTCAGAGGCCATTCTGGATAGTGATACCGCAATCGCCCTGCATTATTCACAAGGCCAGCGAGGGGTCACGGTGCTGCGCGGGAATGCCCTGTTCAAAGTCAGGCATGATGCCGCGCGGCCTTTTACCGTTACGGCACAAAATGGCACTATCCGGGATGTCGGCACGGTGTTCGAGGTGCGGGACGCGGAAGACCACGTCACGGTCTCAGTCAGTCAGGGCAGTGTGGACGTGCAGACACCACAGGCCGCCATCGCCAGACTGCATGAAGGGGATCGGCTGGTTTACGGCAGAGAAAAAACATTTACGGTCGATCACGCCGTCAGTCCGGAGGAGATTGCCGCATGGTCCCGCGGGAATCTGATGCTGGACGGGGCGACAGTCAGAAACGCCATCAGGACCATTGCCCGTTATCGGCGCGGCGCGGTGTATGTCTGGGGAACTGTCTCTGAAACACGCCGTATCAGCGGCGCATTCCGTATTGATCATCCTGAGGACGCGCTGAAAACCGTCGCCACGATTGCAGGCCTGAGAATGACGCAGCTTCCGGGCAATATTCTTCTGCTGCGCCCTGAGTGAGGGCCAAAAGCCCTCACATTTCTGGTTTTTACCAGTGATACCCGATCGTGCCATAGGCAACACGCTTGGCACCGTAATAGCACATATCGCTTGATCCGCACTGCACATATGTCTTGTTGCCAAGGTTACTGATACTCAGCCGAACATTCAGCCCTTTTACAGACTGAAAGAGTTTTCCGGCATCCCAGTTAAAGCCGCCATCAAACAGGACGTAGGACGGATTGCGGAAGGAGTTTGCCTGATCCGCCCAGCTTCTGCCCTGATACCGCCCGCCAAAATTGATGGAAAGTCCGGGCGCAATCGTATCAGGAAAATGATAGTCAAGAAAACCGGATGCTGCGTTTGTCGGCTGCTGGGTCAGGTGTTTTCCCATAAGGGAAACAGTCTGACCGTCCAGTGTTTTACCTGTCAGGTTTGTACGGGAATTATAGACCCGGTTCCAGGTGTAATTGAGGATAAGGTCAAGCCCCTGAGCAAGGTTGGCGTGCGCGGAAACTTCAACCCCTCTGGATTTCACCTGTCCGATTTCACTGCTGTAGTTAGGGAAGTCAGGATTACCGACCAGAACATTGTTTTCTGAAAGATCATAATAGGCTGCGGAAATAAAAGACTGGATGTATGGGATCTGGTATTTCAGGCCCACTTCCCACTGATGGCCGGAAAGGGGATCGGGCTGCCTGAGTGTTCCGGCACTATAGACATTCCCTGTTTGTGGCATGAAGGATTTGGCATAGTTGAAATAAGGGGCCAGCCCGATTTTGGAAACATAATTGATGCCTGCGTTCCATGTGAAAGGCCGGTTGAAAAGGTCCTTTCCACCATATCCGTTCCAGTCCTGTCGCCCTGCAAGAGTGACATAGAACCGCCGCCAGTTCATCTGATCCTGAAAGTAAACAGCGTCCTGCCAGTACGGATATTTGGTCCACGTAAATTTACCATTGGTGGCGCGTGTATAATCTGTTGATGTATACTGGTGATATTGCGGATTAAGAATGCTGACATCCGGCACGGTATTGAAGTCAAACCCCCAGTAACCATCCGCCCACTGGCCTCTGTAATCCACACCCACCAGAAAAGAATGGGAAATTGGCCCGGTGCGCACTTTATAGCTGAGATTTGCGGTCATTTGAGAACTGCGGCCTTTATACTGGCCACTGCAAAAAGCAGATCTGCTGATCGTCATGGTTGTGAAGTCTACATCACCAAGGGTCAGGCGGCATGCACTTCTGCTCTGCTCGTCAAAACGTGCCGTAGCGTTAAATTGCAGATTTTTTGTAAATTCGTGGTGGAAGAGCGCCTCCACCATATATTCGCGATTCCAGCTGTTACTGAAAGCCGGGTCACCATAATAGCGTGAAACAGGTATGCGACCAAAGTCCGCTTTAATCAGACTACCATATGCAGGAACACCAATAGACGGATCTACGGTCTGCGGATCGTAAGAAAACTGTCCGATAAGCGTAATATTGGTTTTATCGTCAATTTTCCATTCAATATCCGCCTGAGCGGCCAGCCGTTTGTAATGGTTATAATCGACCTGTGAGCCCTGAGTAATGCCAACCCCAATCACGCGGTAGAGCAGGGTTTTGCTTTTATTAAGCGGGCCGCTAAAATCCAGTTGCCCTTCATAACGCCCGTAATTGCCAAACCCGACGTTAAATTGCCCCTGGGCTTTTTCAGTCGGGCGCTTGAGCGTCATGTTAATCAGGCCGCCGGGGTTCGCCTGCCCGTACATCACGGAGGATGGCCCGCTCAGAGCTTCAATCCGATCCAGAAAAAACGGATCACTGACAGATGTGCCATTCAGCAGTCCGTCAACAAATGTATAGGATTCAAAACCACGTTGCCGGACAGGCTGAAAAAGGCTAGCGGACGGGGTGTTGCTATTGGCCGTTGTGCTGACAATCCCCGGTGAATATTGCAGCGCCTGCCCGATGGTCAGGGGTTGCAGATCATCCATCTGCTTGCGGGTAACAACATAAACCGATTTCGGGACCTGTATGAGCGGCGTGTCCGTGCGCGTGGCGGAGGCACTCTGCGTGGCCACAAAGCCCACCCCCGGACCATAGGCAGACTGGCCCACCCCGGAGGAGGCCGCCGTGCCTCCCACCCGCACAGGCCCGAGCATAATGGCGGAGGAGGCCTTACTCAGCACAACACTGCTGGCGCCCGTAAAGCGATAGGTCAGCCCCGTTCCTGCCAGCAGGCGGGAGAGTGCGTCCTGCGCGGTCAGTGTCCCGCTGACTGCGGCGGAATGAACATCCCCCGCGTCAGACGTCGGATACGCGACCTGAATACCGGATTGGGCCAGAAAGGCATGGAGTGCGGTGCGTAAAGGCTGCGCGCCAATTGAAAAGTGCCGGACGGTCCCGGCACCAGCACCGGTATCGGTCCCGGCAACGGATGTTTCTGCGTGGGCCGTGTGGGTCAAAAGCCCGGCAAACTGGCCTGATGCCAGCAGAGTCATCAGACAGACTCCAGAAACGGACGCCGGTTGGCGGCGCGATGTGTGACCCATCTGTAAACGTTGCTCCCACATGCAATTGAGAAGAATTCTCAAAAAATAAGCTTATAATGGAAGACGAACTGGCGGCGCGGATCTCCACACCTCAGAGGGTATTTTTTTGGAAGGGATGTTTTTTTAACGGAAGTCAGGCGGGAGCCGCGCCAACACCTTTCAGGAACAACGCCCACGCCTGCTCAAAAAACGCATCGCGCGCAGCGTCATCTTCCAGCGGGTTCAGGCCAAACAGGCTCTGCTTCATGGGCCAGCCGGTCAGCATCCCGGCCCAGAGATGCGTCGTGGTGGAATCCGCATGCCCGGCTCCAATCTGTCCGGCTGCCTCCGCCGCCCTCAGCAGGCGCAGGAAGTTGGCATGGAACGGCTTGTTGATGTTCTCAATCGCATGGTCAATCAGGCTGGGGTAACGGTACGCATCAGAAATCAGAATCCGATACGTCCCCAGCGCGTCCGGCCGCAGCACAAAATCCAGCATCAGGCGACTGATCGTCTTCAGCTCCTGGAGCGGGTCTTTCAGCGGTGTCTCCGCCATGGTGCGTAGCAGGCAGGCCGTGACGTTGGTAATCACCGCCTTGAACAGTTCTTCCTTGGAGGGGTAGCGCCGGTAGAGCGTCTGCTTGCTGGCCGAGGCCTTGCGCGCAATCTGGTCTACCGATGTCCCGGCATAGCCATGCTCGACAAACAGGCTGGCCGCCACCTCCAGCAGATGCTGGTCAAGCTGTTCCGTGCCATAGGGGGTCGGCCGCCCGCACCGACGCTTCTTCCCCTCAAGGCAGGGGTGCGCCATGTCCAGATGACTGGCTGCGTCAGGTTTCGTCATAAAGCAACGGGCCTCAAAGAGCGGAAAAAAGCGTGTCAGGTGTGTGGCGGAAAGGCGTTGTCTCGCTTTTTTTGGCAGGAAAGACAAGACCAGCCCGGTCCTGCCTGCCACCATGCCCAAATCTGCCATGCTGATAAAGCCTGTCCTCACCTCTTCTCCTATGTGTGACACTCAGGCCGCTGGCGCACCTGCATAAAGCGGCGCAGGATTACGCAACGCTGCACCGTAATCCGGCAACAGGGCAGCAGGAGAGACAGAAAACCATGGTGCCGCCCACCCCAGACCATCAGGATACGCCCGGCGGTCTTTCCCACGCCCCCAGGCCGGAAGGCGAGGCAGACCGCACAGGCCTGCATGGCGCCGCGCAGCCCTTTCCCGGTCCGTCCTCTCCCCATCCGGCCGCCCCGGCAGAGGCGCATCTCCATACGCCTGACACACAGGCTCTGGCCGCCATCCTCGCGCTGGACCACACGCTGGCGCGGTTTTACCGGCTGATCATGGTCGTCGTGGTGCTGGCGGTGCTCGCCGTTGTTATCAGCACCGGTGGTCCGGTGCTGATGGTTGTATGTGCGTCCGCACTGGTGGCGGTGGTGCTGCACGGGGCCGCCCGCTGGATCACGCATCTGCTGCGCCTGCCGGAATGGCTGTCTGTCATGCTGCTGGTGCTGGCTCTGGGGGCGGCCGCTACGGCGCTGGTGCATGTGTTCGGGCCGGAAATTGTGGTGCAGGCCGCGCATCTGCGCACCGCTCTGGTCTCACAGATCAGCGCCCTGCATGACCGGCTGAACAGCGGAGACTTCGGCCGCCTGATTCTGGATCACGTGCCGCAATCGCTCGGCGGCAACCAGAGCGGGGCAGGCAGCCGCGCGCCGGGGCTGGATTTTGCGGGGTCCATGACCAACGTGCTGACGTCCACCTTCGGCTCCGTCGGCACCCTGATCGTTATTGTCATCGCCGGGATCTATTTCGCCCTTTCACCCCGCCTGTATGCCAACGGGATTCTCAGGCTCACGCCGGAACGGCACCGGCCTCTGGTCCGTTCCCTCCTGCAAACCATCGCGCATACGCTCTCCGCATGGGTGGCGGGGCAGATGCTGGATATGACGGTGGTGGGTGTGCTGACATGGCTCGGCCTGTGGGCTATCGGCATGCCGCTGGCGCTCCCGCTCGGGCTGGTGGCGGGCACTGCCAATTTCATCCCGTATCTGGGGGCTTTTGTGGGGGCTATTCCGGCCTTGCTGATCGGCCTGTCCGTCGGCACGCAGGAGGCGCTCATGGTGCTGGGCCTGTATAGCGTCATTCAGGCGTTTGAAGGGTATATCATGTCGCCCTTCATCCAGAAGCGCGCCGTCAGTATGCCGCCAGCCCTCACCATTCTCTCACAGACCATTTTCGGCGCGTTTCTGGGCATGTGGGGCTTTATTTTTGCGTCCCCCATCACCGCGGTTCTGCTGGCGGTCGCCACCCGTCTGGCTTCCCCGCTTAAAGAAAAAGATATGCTGTAAATCCGCTCTTTCCCCTTCTCCGTGCATACGGCATAGGGTGCGCCGGATGACCGTGCGGAAGGAAAAAACGGGGATGAACACGCGCAAGCCGCTGGACGCAACAGCCACCAGCCTGATGGTGGGTCTGTGCTTCTGCTTCGGCCTGCAACAGGTGGCGCTCAAAGCCGCCGCGCAGGACATGGCCCCCATTTTGCAAATTTCCCTGCGGTCCGGTCTGGCGGCCCTTCTGGTGGTGGGCCTCATGCTCGCCCGGCGGGAACGTCTGGTGCAGATCAGCCGGACATGGAAGCCCGGTCTGGCCGTGGGCGTCCTGTTTTTTCTGGAATATCTGTTTACCGGCCAGTCCCTGCGCTACACCTCCGCGTCCCGCTCCGTGGTGTTTCTGTATACCTCCCCCATTTTTGCAGCCCTTATCCTGCACTTCATGGAAGCGTCAGAGCGGATGGGCCCGCGTCAGTGGGCGGGGATTCTGCTGGCCTTCTGCGGTATTGCTGTCGCGTTTCTGGGGCATCAGGCCGTGGCAGGGCAGGGGGCGGATCTGTCTTTGCTGGGGGATGCACTGGCCCTGCTGGCCGGGGCAAGCTGGGGGGTGACAACCGTTGTGATCCGTATGTCCAGTCTGGCCACTGTGCCCGCCAAACAGACTTTGCTCTATCAGCTTGCCGGAGCCTGCGTGCTCCTGTTCCCTATGGCGGTGCTGCTGCATCAGACAGACTGTACCGTCACGCCCATCCTGCTGCTCAGTCTGGGTTATCAGGTCTTCATTCTCTCCTTTGTCGCGTTTTTGCTGTGGTTCTGGCTGCTGCGCCATTATCAGGCCTCGCGCATTGGCGTCCTGTCCTTCATGACGCCCCTGTTCGGCGTGCTGCTGGGGGCTGTGCTGCTGCATGAGCCGGTGGAACCGGGCTTTGTCACCGGGGCCTTACTGGTTGTCGCCGGGCTGGTGCTTGTCAGCGGGGCCGGGTGGATCAGCCAGAGCCTGAAAAAATTCAGACACCCCGCCTGAAGGGCGGAAAAACCGCACGGCAGAGACGCCGCATCACATCCCTGAGACCCACCGGCCTGTTTGCCTGACATGTGTGCAAAAAGGTGGCGAGCGGCACGTTTTATGTGCATGTTTGGCCCCTTCTTTGCCTTGCCCCGTCTCAGGAACCGGCCATGACGTCTTCGTCCGAGTATGAAAAATTCAACACTCTCAGCCCGTTTGAACTGAAAGACCAGTTGATCAGACTGGCCTCCGGTCGTGCCCAGCGCGCCATGCTGGATGCCGGGCGGGGCAACCCCAACTTTCTGGCCACACTCCCCCGGCAGGGTTTTTTCCAGCTTGGCCTGTTTGCCACAGCGGAATCCGAATTGTCGTTTTCCTACATGGCGGAAGGCATTGGCGGCTTCCCCCGGCGGGACGGAATTGAGGCGCGCTTCAACGCCTTTGTGGCCGACCATAAGGCGGAACCCGGCGTCGCCTTCCTCCGCCGTGCCCTGTCCTACGTGCGGGACCAGCTTGGCCTGTCCGCCGAGGGCTTTTTGCAGGAAATGACGGCAGGCATCCTCGGCTGTGACTACCCCACACCCCCGCGGATGCTGAAATATTCAGAGCAGGTTGTCCGTCATTACCTGCTGCGGGAAATGGCGGGCGGCACCATGCCGGACGCCACGACGGACCTGTTCGCGCTGGAAGGGGGCACAGCCGCCATCAGCTATATTTTCGCGTCCCTGCGGGAAAACGGGCTGATCCACCCCGGCGATAAAGCTGCCATCGGCATGCCCGTCTTCACGCCCTACGTGGAAATTCCGGAACTGCGGGATTACCAGTTGCAGGAAGTGCCCGTCTACGCCGCACCGGAAGCAGGCTGGCAGTATCCGGACAGTGAGCTGGATAAACTGCTGGACCCGGCCGTCAAAGTCTTTCTGGTGGTCAATCCCAGCAATCCGCCTTCCGTCAAAATGAATGATGCCGGGCTGGCCCGCATTGCGGAAATTGTCAAAACCAAACGCCCCGACCTCATTATCGTCACGGATGATGTCTACGGCACCTTCGCGGATGATTTCCGCTCTCTCTACAGCGTCTGCCCGCAAAATACCGTTCTGGTCTATTCTTTTTCAAAATATTTCGGTTCCACCGGCTGGCGTCTGGGCGTTGTGGCGACCCACACGCAAAACGTGCTGGACCGCGCTCTGGCCGCCCTGCCGGAAGCAGAAAAGCAGGTGCTGGATAAACGCTACGCCTCGCTCACGCCGGATGTGCGCGGCCTGAAGTTTATTGATCGTCTGGTGGCAGACAGCCGCAGCGTAGCTCTGAATCACACAGCTGGTCTCTCCACCCCGCAGCAGGTGCAGATGGTGCTGTTCGCCCTCTTCGCGCTGATGGACGGGCGGGACGCCTATAAAGCCGCCCTGAAAAACCTGCTGCACCGGCGGGAAATTGCGCTTTATCGGGACCTCGGGGTGCCCGCGCCCAATGATGCAGGCAGCACACATTATTATACGCTGATTGACCTCGCCAATGTCGCCACCCAGCTTTACGGCACCCGCTTTGCCCGCTGGCTCATGACGCGCGTGGACTACCAGACCATCCTGTTCCGTATTGCGGAGGAAACAGGTGTGGTGCTGCTGCCCGGCATCGGGTTTGCGGCCCGTCGCCCGTCTGCCCGCGCGTCCCTCGCCAACCTGAACGAATATCAGTACGCTGCCATCGGGGCCGCTCTGCGCCGCATGGCGGATGATTATTACGACCGCTACAAACGCGAAAAAACGACTGACACATCAGGAAAAAACACACCCTGATCTGATTAGCCTCCCTGCGGGGAGGCAGCGCATCAGCCGTCGCCGGGGGCAGGAGAGGTCTCCTCGCTCCCGTGCGGTGGGGCACAACTGGCTTCCGCAGTGCCGTAGAGCAGTGTGGTTTATACGTCACGCTCCGCTTTTATTCCACTATTGAAATAGTATAAAAATAATACAACAAAAATAACGCAACGAATCATAATGTGCGCATTGACGGTGTGGTTTATTCCCGATATCCCCACTCAGGAATACACTAAATATGGTCGTGCTATGATGATATCACCAAGACACTTAGTTTTTATCGGGACTGTTTTGTCGTCTTGCGGGATGAGCATGGCCATCGCGCACGCGCAGGATACCGCGCAGGCCACCACGGGCAAAACACGTCCGGAACTCCGTAAAGCGGACAGGAAAAAGGCCGCCACCGTACCGGCATCCGCGTCCGGTACTCTGCGGCATGGAACGCCAGCACCGGCGAAAGCCCGGACCACCCCCGCCAGACGGGAAGAACTGGAAGTGCATGGCAACGCAACCCCCGTCTTTTCAGGAGGCGCGCTGGGCAATAAAAGGCCGCTGGATACGCCGTTTTCCATTCGTACGGTCACCAGTGCGGAAATACAGGAACGTCAGGTAAAATCCCTGTCCAGATTGCTGTCTCAGGACGCCTCCGTCGTAACAAACGGGGATACCTATTCTTTCAACGCTTATAGCGTAACCGTGCGTGGTGTCCCGCTGGATGATTACAACGGCTATAAAATCAACGGCTCACCCTTTTACATGACAACGGTGGAACTGCCGCTGGAAAGCTTTGAAAATGTCCAGCTTCTCAAAGGTGCATCCGGCTATATGTACGGATTTAACGCGCCCGGCGGGATCATCAATTACCAGACCAAAAAACCGACGGAACAAAGAACCTTTTCTGTTGATGCGGGCTATAGCTCCGCCGCCATTGCCAGTGAGCATATTGATACCGGCGGCCGCCTGTTTAACAAGGTCTTCGGATATCGCCTGAATCTGACGCATGAAAAAGGCGAGACCTATAACGGCTCGCATGTGGAACGCTATTCCGGCTCTCTGGGCGTGGATGCCCGGATTGCCAAAAACCTGCTCTGGACAGCGGACGCCATTTATCAGGACCGAAAAATACGCGGTCTGGTGCAGGATTTCTTTATCGACCCCACAACCTACCCGTCAAACAGCCTTCCTGCCGCCATCAGCGGCAATAAGGACCTGAACTCCTATCCCGGTTCCATGTTCACATCGCACGTCCTGTTTCTGACAACAGGGCTGAAGTGGGATATCAGCCGCAACTGGAAATTCCATGTGGATTACAGCCACAGTCAGGACTGGCGTTCATACCAGAGTGAATGGATGTCCCTGAACAACAGGCAGGGGGATTATGACTCCTACCTGTCCACAGACCCGCGGAGCTGGTCAGACTATAATCAGGCGCAGGGTATTCTGGAGGGGAGTTTCCATACTGGCTTTGTCAAACATGATTTCTCACTCGGGGCAACATGGCAGGGGCTGACCAAATATCTCCCCACCAGCAGCGAATACGTGAATATCGGTTCGCAAAATATGTTCGCCCCGATTATCCCGCGCCCGTGGGCTATCAATAATGAGTCCTCGGTCTACCGGAACTACCGGTCTGATCAGGTCGGCCTGTTTTTGAGCGATACCGTGACCTTCACTCCGCAATGGTCCCTTCTGGCCGGTGTGCGCTACACCAATTTCCAGCAGAACAGCTACAGTGCGGCGGATGTCAGAACAGCGGCCTACAAGGTGAATCCCGTCACCCCGACAGTCGCGCTGCTGTATCACCCGGTCCATAACATGACGGTCTATGCCAGCTACGTGCAGGCACTGGAAAATGGCGGCACAGTCGGAGATACTTATAAAAACGCCCGCCAGACACTGGCGCCCATCCGGTCCGATCAGGTGGAAGTCGGGGCAAAAATCACACGCAGCACATGGGATCTCACAGGTGCGCTTTATCGCATCACCCGTGGCGCGCAATATGCCAATGCGGAGAATTACTACGTCTCCAACGGGACACAGGTTTATCAGGGGTTTGAACTGAACGGCCATGTGGACCTGCCGCTCGGCTTTGTCGTAACGGACAGTCTGGGAATTGAGTCTTCAAAATATAAAAAGACCGACCCCTCCATTCAGGGGAACACAGCGGAGGCTATTCCTACTTTCCAGAACATGTTTACGCTGACAAATAATATTCGGGCTGTACCGGGTCTCTCGGCGTCAGCAGAAGTGCATTACACCGGCAGAATGTGGGGAGATGCCATGAACGTCTATCATATTCCCGGTTACACCCTGCTCAATCTGCGGGCCAGCTATCGCACGCATATCGGCAAACATCGTGTTACCTTCAGGGCGGAGCTGGATAACGTCGCCAACACGCATTACTGGGGCGTCCTCGCGTCAGATTACTTTTATGTCGGCGCGCCCAGAACCGTCTATCTCAATGCCCGGTTTGATTTATAAACAGACCAGAAAAAAAAGCGCCACTCCCGGAAGAGTGGCGCTTTTCTCCTGATACTGGCTTACGCGGAGCGGGCCAGTGCCGGAGCAGCCTGCTCAGGCTCAGCAAGATACCCGTCAGCCAGATCGGCTGTAATCATCAGCATCCCCATCTTGCCGTCTGTCTGTTCAGACAGTGGCAGAACAGCATTGCCGTTTGTCCAGACAGAGATCTGCCCCTGTGCAGGATACCAGCCATTCAGCGTTGCATCATCCCGGTAGGTCGTAACCTCGGTCCGCTGCGTATTGCTGATAAACTGGATGGCACGGACAGCAACGCCCAGAGACCGGCGATCATCCACAAACGGGCCAACCACATCACTCGGGCGGCTGGCGCGAGAGAGAATACGCACGGTCTCTGTCCCGGCAGGCAGCATGAAGCTGTAGGTCTGCCCATCATAACGGACGGGGCGAATAACCGCGCCATTGCCCATCATCAGATGCAGGTCCGCATCCCGGTGCAGCGTTGCTGGAGCCAGAGGCGTCTGGCTGCCAGCGACTGTGCCGGTCCGGTCTTCCAGAGCGCGGAACAGCGGTTCTACAAAAGAGCGGCTGACACACAGCGGTGCGGCGGCGTCCTGGTCCCAGGTGCGTTTGCCTGCTGCGCGGAGAGCCGCAACCTTGCCTTCCTGACGGAAGGATGCGCGGTTGCCAGTGTCCAGATAGCTTTCAGTCAGCATACCATCCGCAATGATCACGGAATGGTCCTGCGTTTCGACGTGATAATAGTCGTAAGAGGTGATGCTGGTGTCATAAAAAACGGAACGTCCGTTTACAAGCATACGCACCGGCACAAACTTGTCTTCAAAAAACAGGCAATGTTCCGCTGTAATCAGCATATCTTTGTAAGGAACACCGTCGGCAATGGCGTCTTTCAGAACGCGCACCGGGTAGCCTGCTTCATCTACCGGAACGCCAGAACGGACCGTAGTGTGGGCCTTAGCCACCCAGACAACGGTGCGTGTTGCGTCACAGCCATTTTTCCAGTCAAAGGTCACCAGCCTGTCACCCAGACGGATCTCTTCAACACGGACATCCCCGCTGACTGTCCGGATCATGCTGCCAGCCAGGAAGCACGCCTCAGAGCTGTCGCTTTCAATCAGCCAGCCATTATTGGCGGAATCTTCCACAATCTGGGTGGAGGACGGCACATACCCATCAGTCGGCGTAATCGTGCCGTAGGTCACGGTGTTCCCGTTCGCAAGCCCGATTGTCAGGGTGTAGGATGTCTTGTCCGCATTCAGCGTGTACGTGGCGGAAACCGGCTTTGACGTCAAATCGGCAATGCCAAAGCGAGTATTTTCAGAAACACCGTTCAGCGCGACATTCCCGGTCTGCGTCTTATCACCGGGATTGTCGATATAAACAGTATTGACCGTGGTGGGGTCCACGTTAATGGTCGTCAAGGTGTCGTAGCTGATACCCGGCTGGGCAAACAGCGTGCTGTTCTTTGCCATGTTGACCGTGCCGCCCTGTACCCAGACAGGCTTGTCCACAGTCCCCAGTGAGGCATTGATCAGGTTCAGTGTGCCGGCATTGTTCAGAGCGCCACCATCCAGCGTGACGTTACCCTGATTGTTCAGAATGGTAATGACACCACTTTCGCGGTTCATCGTGACACCACCCAGCTCCACATTGGAGGGGGTATCAATAATAATGGTCCCGTTATTTTCAAATCCGGCCGTTGCGAACACGTTGCCGACATAACCTAAACCAGCCTGCGCCGTAATTTTCAGCACACCGCTCTGCCAGACGCTCAGACTACGGATCTGGTTATAATCCACGACGTTATCAACAACAATCTGCGGATCGTCGGTGCTGTTCATCCCGCCGATATTGACGTCGGCGTTCTGCTCAGACTGCGGAATGGGGTTGCTGGTCCACACGTCTGTGTTGGACGTATCAACAACATTCCCTGTGCTGTCCAGCAGGGTCCAGTTTGCGGAATCGTTCCAGTCGCTGGACTTCGCCCCTGTCCAGTGCCAGCTCATGTCGTGCTGGTGGAAGTCTTCAGCCGAGCTGCTGTACTGAGACGTATCCCCACCGGCATCCGTCGCAGTTGTCGCGGTCGTGACCATCTGCTGATGGAGCGTGTTGTCCGTATAGCCGCCCGTTGCCGGGGTCGAGGACGTATCTTCAATATCCCAGCCGGATGTGGCGCTGTCCTGCACAATGTTCAGCGATGCCGGGGGCGTATAACCAGCCGCCATGTGAAGGTTTGTGTATGTCAGGTCACTGCCATCAGCCATGGCGATCTTGAGGGTGTAAGACCCGTCAGTATTGGCCGTGTATGTTGCGGAAACCGGGGCAGTCGTCAGTCCGGCAACGCCAAAACGCGTATTTTCTGAAACACCATTGATCGCGGAAGTCTGATCATTGGTGCTGCCGGTGCCAGTATGCAGGAAACCATTGTCCTGAACATAAATGGTGTTAACAGTCGCCGGATCAACATTGATTGTGGTGCCAGCGCCGGAATTCAGGAAAACGCTGCTGTTCTGCTGGAGGTTAACCGTTCCACCGTTGACCCACATGGGCTTGCCAGCAGAGCCGAGCGAGGCATTGATCAGGTTGAGCGTGCCACCGTTATTCAGCGACCCATCATCAAAAACAACATTCCCATGGTTGTTCATGATGGTAATTGTGCCGTCACCACGGTTCGCAGTGACGCCGCCAAATTCTACAAGAGACGGCGTATCGACAATGATGTTGCCGTCATTCTCAAAACCGGCGACGGCAAAGACATAGCCATGCGTTCCCTTGGAGCCCTGCGCCGTAATTTTAAGCGTGCCATTTTCCCAGACGCTCAGACTGCGGAACTGGTTGTAAATGGGGGCATTGGCCACAACCGTAACAGACGATGCTGTGCTCCCGCTGGCCCCGATGCTGACATCAGCATTCTGCTGAGACTGCGGAATGGCGGAGCCGCTGATGGTGGACGTATCAACAACATTCCCGGTGCTGTCCGTAAGCACCCAGTTTGCCGGGTCCGTCCAGTCCCCGGTTGCGCCGCCGGCCCAGCTCCATGTCATGTTATGATGATGGTAGTTGGCTTCGCCACCTGCATACTGGTCTGTGCTACCACCAGCGGAGACGGCATTCTCTTCAATCTGCTGAAAATCAACGGATGAGTCGGATGTAGTGCTCAATGTCGCATTCCTAATCATTAACACAAAGCTAACCTGAGAGGTCAGATTTGTTAAAAAGACGATAACTTTATTAAAAAAGAAAAATTGTTAGGGCAATGGAAACAAAACAACTTATTTATAATCTGTATTAAACAAGATAAGAATAAATCATAATCGTAAAAAGAATGATTGTCTTTTTATTGAAATTTATTGCTTACCAGAGACGCCTTCTAGTCTGCAAAAAATAGTGGCTATGAAAGGACTTTGACACCTTAAGTCTTTAATAAAAATAGAGAATTCTAAAAATTCGGCATGAAGTCCGCAGAGGATTTTGTAGACTAAGATACGTTTTGTCGAAAAATAAGAATTCAAGAAAAAAAATGATACTATGGCGTTTCTGTGAATGGAGTTTTATTAGAAAGAATTCTAGATCGGAATTTGTATTCTATAAAAAATAAAATACTGCAAATTTATATTAAAACAATTTCTATTATGTTCATGATTACTGAAAAATATTTCTATAATGATGATATAGCCTCATTCTTATCAATGCTAAACCTGATCTGATCAAAGAAACCATAAAAGAAAAGAGAGCCAGAAGTAGAAAAACCACAGATCAGCGCGTATGCGCCCGTATCGAGCAGGAGGCAGAAAAAACAAGAGCTTGCCCGGCATGGGGCAGGCGATTTCTTCCGCCAATCCTCTCATGATGGGCCTTTAGCGACGTTGCCCATCGTGTGTAAGGCTGATCACAACGGATATTCATTTATTTATGGAGGGAAAATAAAAAACAATTCTTTTATATTGAAAATACAAAAGACAGATGGAAGATTATTCATGATTAAGAATTCGTTCATGAACAGGGGTGTGGCTCAAAAAAGGCATACGCGATAGGAAAATATTTTCAGAGATTTATGTATTTTTTCAATTTTTTTATGCGCGAAAATAATTGGCTTTATCAGTTTGTTAATGTCCATGAATAAATGTTATTATTTTCCGGACAAAGCAGAATTTTAAGAAAAATCTTCCGGTCGTATTTTTTTTAATACAGAGTTTCGGAAGGGTTTTTACCCGATTCGGGAGCCTCGCCGGCCAGCGGCAAGGCTCCTTACTTCTAACGTCAGTCGTTTTTACCAAAAGCCGGGCGTGTGGCTTCAAACAGGAACCAGGTGCGGCGTTCCGTTTCGTCAATCCAGTTTTCCAACAGGCTGGCGGTCGCAACATCATTGGCATCATCACAAACAGCATGTACTTTGCGCATCCGCGTTGTCAGCGCCAGATTGTCATCGCGCAGTTCGGCCAGCATATCTTCCGGCGTCACATACAGCGCGTCATTGTCCGCCACCTGCGTACGGCGGCCAATTTCACCAATGGAGTGCAGGGTCGTGCCGCCGATTTTGCGGGCCCGTTCGGCCATCGGGTCGGTCATGGCAAAAATCTGCGCGCTCTGTTCGTCCAGCAGCAGATGATAGTCACGGAAGTGGCGGCCGCTCATATGCCAGTGGAAATTCTTTGTTTTCACATAGAGCGCAAACACATCGGCCAATGTGTCGGCCAGACCGGCAGCAACCTCCTTAACGGCGTCGGCCTTCAGGTCTGTCGGGGTGCCAAGATATTCACGAATATGTGCGTCTTTGGCGGTGGAGGCTGTTTTCGTCATGATCCTCGTCCTTGTTGTCTCAGGCGCTACAGATGCAGCGTTCTGCTGTTACAAATGACGTGGGAAGGCAAAAGTTCCGCCGCAAGGCGCATGGAGCCAGCCATGCCTGATGCGCAGAGATAAGCGGAGATCAGGCGCTCAGCGCGCCGCCCTGCGCAGCTGCGGGCAGGCACGCGGCATGGGCCAGAGCTTCAGCGGCCTGAAGCTGCCGCATCCGCATTTCCTTGAGCATACAGACCACGCCCGGCACGCAATTCCCGCACTGGGCCTTGCAGCGTTTGGCGGCATAAATTTCACTGGGGCGGGTCGCACCGTGCGCTACGGCTGATTCAACGTCTTTATGAGTCAGGCTGTTGCAAGAGCAGATAACCATTCAGAAAGCCCCATATCTCTGATGAGAGCCTGATTAAAAGCACGAATGAGAACTATTCGCAATAGCTTTTCAGAAAGAGCTATGCCGCCAGTGTAAGGCCGGCCTGCGCCGCGCAGTCGCGCTTACGCGTGACAGTGGCAGACGCGAAAACAAGACTGGCAAACTGCCAGCTTAACCTGTTGTTTTCATTTTATTTTTTAGGAAAATGGTGGACCCGAGAGGATTCGAACCTCCGGCCTTCAGATTCGGAATCTGACGATCTATCCAGCTGATCTACGGGTCCGTGGGCTTCTCCCTAGCGCAAAGGCGGGGGGCTTGCCAAGCCCGTATTGAAGGGAAGAGAGAATTTCCCCGTCAAACCGCCAGGAACAGAGCAGAATGCTCCGCTTCACAGCAGGGCAGCCACCCCGAATCAGCCGTCAGTCCCGGTAAAACAGATCAAACTGATCACCTCTGGAAACTAGCGCGCATCCGTCACACGCTCCGGCGTCTTTCTGGCGGATCACCAGAGTGTGTGGAGTATGGTCGTCCGCGCCGATATGGATCGCCCCCGGCGCAACAGGTAGGTAGGTCAGCAGCGCGGCATAGTCATCCTGCGTAATGAGAAGGTCTTTTTGCACCCGCATCATCGGCAGTTGTGCCGCCGCCTGAAGCTGGGTGTAGAAAACCGGCAGCACGGTTGCTCTGTCCCGCTGTAAACAGGCGGAAAGGGAGAGCACGAACAACACCGCCGCAATCCCTCCGGCAAGCGTTTTTAAAACAGGCCCGAGAAGCGCAAAGAAGTAGGTCATCAGCACGCACAGGATCGGATACGCCGGAAAAGTGTACCAGAACAGGCGCGTCTGCGCGGCGCTGAACATCCCGAAAACACTGACAATCGTTACACCCAGAATCAGCATTTCTGCCTTCAGGGCAGGGGGGATGCCGGGGCGGAAACAGGCTGCCCGCAACGGGGGCCAGAAGCAGGCGGCCAGAAAGGCCAGCGTCAGCAGTCCAAGCTGCCAGAGCAGGTCAGGGTGGCTCTGCACAAAATCCGTCGCATAGAGAAGAGCCGGGCTGTTATGCCCCTCTATCGCCATGCTGCCCCGCTTTAGCAGATCATAAGTCAGCATGCGTAGCGGGAATTTTGAGCCATCTTCGGAGAGCCGCGCTGCCAGCCAGAGCAGGATAGGGGCCAGACCGCAGAACATCCCTTTCATGGCCAGACGCAGGGAGCGTCCCGTCATAAAATACGTTACCACCAGCGTCGGGATCAGCGTTAAAGTGTGCCAGCTTTTGCTGAGAAAACACAAAGCGGCCATCAGGCAGGCCAGACAGAACGTGTCGCCAGTGCGTTTCAGGCAGAACAGGACGCAAAACAGGTAGAATGTATAATATAATGCGTCCGCATCCGCCTGCCGGAAGCCATGCAGAACGACCGCCTGCGCCCAGGTTGAGAATAGCGTGATGGCGTAAAGCCCCTCCACGCGGGAAAATCTGCGGGCAACAAACCAGTATAGCCCGATAATACTCGCCACAAACCCGAGCAGAGAGGGCAGGCGGGCCGCCAGAAGTCCTTTGCCAAACAGTTTGACCGACACAATAATTGGTAAAAAACTCAGGACTGGCTTCAGATTCCAGTAATCTTTCTCATTCTGCCAGTAATTGACCACATACTCGTGCCGGAACAGCATTTCATAGGCCGAGCCAATATGCCGCGCTTCATCCCATGCCTGTATCCTCTCAGACCCGACATGATAACATTCCGCAAAAATAAGCAGGCTAAAAAAAGCGACTATACAAAAACAAGAGAGAAAACGGCCGAAACGCCCTGAATTCTGCGGTAATAAAGAGGTTTTATAAGGCATGGAAAGAAAGGGCCTTTAGAGAAAACGCTGTCTGCATACTAATAAAAAGGATCACTCTGGAAACAGCCTCTGTCTTACTGTCTTTCGGGGCTCTTTACTACCCGCTGCCATCCCCTCGCCCGATGCAGGGCTGCCCGACCTTGCTGATCCGGGGCGTCTGTCCTTATCCTGTCCCCTGCAATGCTGTTTGGCAGATCTCGAAAAGGAACCTCGCGTATGCTGAAACTCCGCCCTGTCTTTCTGGCCCTCACTGGCTGTCTGGCCCTGTCCGCCGCTCTGCCGCAGGCCCATGCGACCGCCACAGCCGGGGTGCTGACGGTCGCTCCCGGCCCCGCTCCCATGACAGCCGCCACCGCGGCCCCCGGCGTGCTGGATTATGATGGTATTCCCACGGTTGAACACGCCTCAGCGGAAAATGTCGGCGGCCTGATGTACTATTGTGATTCCCACAAACTGGTGACGGACACCACGGTCCGCTCCCTTGGGCGTCAGCTTGCCGCGCGTGAGGGGATCCGCACCAACCCGGCCTATGCCTGGGGCGGGCAGGGGCGGCTGATGCTCAGCCCGACCGTTATGTTCGATATCACAACCCTCAACCGGGACCAGCAGGAAGCCGTGTGCAGCCGCTCCGCTCTGCGCGGCCCGGATCTTCTGGCGCACTAAGCCGCTGCCATGAGCGCTCCGAGCACCCACCTCACCCCGGAGGATCTGCTGTCCGCCGCCACCGGCTTGCTGGCGGCGGAGCAGGACCCGCTGGCCAATATGGCCAATCTGTCCGCCCTGATTTTTGAGGCCCTGCCGGACCTCAACTGGGCCGGGTTTTACCTCTATCGCCCTCATGTGGCGGCACCGGCGAGCCTCTTCACGCTGGCCTCCGGCGGGTCAGGCGGGGCGCACATCCAGCCGGTGCTTCAGCCAGTCTCACCTGATGCCACAGCGCAAGGGGAGGGCGAGGGGGAACTCGTGCTCGGCCCCTTTCAGGGGCGCATCGCCTGCACGCGTATTGCTATGGGGAAAGGGGTGTGCGGCACGGCCGCCCGGACGCGTACCACACAGCGCATCCCGGATGTTCATGCCTTTCCCGGCCATATCGCGTGTGATGCCGCTTCCGCGTCTGAACTCGTTATCCCGCTGGTCGCGCACGGCCAGCTTCTCGGCGTGCTGGATCTGGACAGCCCGCGGAAAGACCGGTTTTCGCCAGCAGACCAGCAGCTTCTGGAAACACTGGTCGCAGCCTTTCTCGCAGCCCTGCCTGTGGCGGCATAACCGCCGCACACATTGTCTCCGCGCCCCGATTTGGCTACGATACGGCCCGTATCCACCTTATTATCTGGTGGAAGAAAGGAAACACGCATGCGTCGATTGATCACTCTGAGCGTTCTCGCCGCTCTGGCTGGCACAACGGTTACCGCCGCACAGGCAGAACCGGGTGGCTGCCTGAAATATGGGGCCGTTGGTGCTGTCGGCGGCCATGTTGCCAACCATGGCGTACTGGGTGCCGTCGGCGGATGCATTACCGGCATGTATCGCCGCCACGTCTATCGTAAGGAAGCCAAGCAGAAGGCTGCTCTGTACGATCAGGAGCATCCCGGCGCAAAAGGCACCTATGCCCAGAAAGCCACGGCTTATGACGTGGAACACTCCACTCAGCCCGGTAAAATGAACCCGGATGCAACGCCCCAGACCGGCGCGCAGCCCGGCCAGACCCAGCAGGCTCAGCCCGCTCCCCAGCAGGGCGACGCCCACTTCTAAGTCCTGATATCCCCTCCACCGCGTTCTCAAGCGGGGGAGGGGCCGGGCACCCTCCGGCGTCGTGCCGGGTGTGCCCAACATTTCTGACACCGGACAGAACACCCGCATGTTTTTCTGGCTGAAGGCTTTTCTCTCGGGACTGACCATTGCTCTGGTGTCCTCCCTTGCCCGCCGCTATCCCGGCTTTGGCGCGCTGATCGCGTCTCTCCCCCTTATCTCCGTTTTCGGGATGATCTGGCTCTGGCTGGAAACAAAAGACCCTGCCCGCATGGAAGCCCATGTGGGGGCCACGTTCTGGTACGTTCTGCCATCCCTGCCCATGTTTCTGCTTATTCCGTGGGCCATGCGCCAGGGCATGCCATTCTGGCTCGCCCTGCTGGCCGGATGTGGCGTGACCATCCTGCTCTATCTGGGGATGGTCTGGCTGGCCCCCAAACTGGGTATCCGGATGTAATCCTCCCGGCCTTGCGGCCAGCGGTGCGGTGCTTACTCACTCTTCCCCAGCCACGCCCGCGCCTCTCCCCCCGGATAGGCTTTGGTATGCAGGTTCAGGTAAACACGCCCGTCCTGCAGGTCACGCTCTGTCTCGCTGCTCAGCATCACGCTGCCGCTCAGCGGGCTTTTATAGGGGCCATGCACCGTCACCATTGCTGGCGCATCCGGCGCATCCTTGCCGGGCAGGGCAGGGCCATGCAGATGGGCCATGGTCACCGGGCCGGTCAGGCCGTCCCATGTCACGGTGTAGCGCAGCACATGCGCGCCGGGGTAATACAGCGCCATCACTTTGCCCAGCATGTGGGCGGGCGCGCCATGCTCAGGGGCCAGAGTGCCGGAAAACAGCATACTGCGCTGGGCGTGTGCCGGAGCAGCCGCCATACCAGCGCCAAGCAGGCCAGCACCCAGCACCAGACTTAAAACCGGTTTGCGGGGCAGGGTCATCACGGCAACGTCCTCATTCCGTTAGAAAACGCGCAGCACCCGAAAAAACGGGCACCGCCACACTTTCAGAACGTCTCAGAGAAAAGACCGTTGCTTCTGCTCACAAAACGTGAGCGGTCATTCAAAATCCCGCATCACGCCTTCACGGTCAGGCAGGCGGTCCGGTGTGCGGCTAAAATGGACGCGGGGCTGCGTGCCGTCCGCCTTCATTTTCTGGCGCAGTGTTGCCAGCCACCGCTCCGTAGCAGCCTCCCGCAACGTGAGGACCGGGGCAGTTTCTGGTGCGGGGCTGGAAGACTGAGGCATCATCGTGCTCACAAGGCAGAAAGATTTCAGACGCTCTCTTCCTATACGCTTCGGCCCCTCGCACGGTGTGACGTTTTTTTGAAATCACCATCCCCCAACCCTTGACCGGCCCGGAACCCATCCCCTACCTCTGCGGCTGTCGAAGGTCTCGCGCAAGCGAGTGAAAAGGGAACGCTGAAGAATCCGGCCGGGCCATCAGTCCGGGGTTCAGGCAGCGGCTGCCCTCGCAACTGTAAACGGTGCGCTGATGCCTCACGCCACTGGCCCCAAAGGCTGGGAAGGCGCATCAGATCCCCCTCCGTGAGCCAGGAGACCTGCCTTCGTCGCTCAGTCATGATAGCCGGACGGGGTGCGCCGGATATCGGGGAACAGGTATGGTCCACGTCGTGTTTCCGCGTCCTGCCGGGCGCGGGCGCTCTCCGTTTGTCGTCGCGCTGCTCTGCGCCTCCGCTTTCACCACCCTCACGGCACAGGCGGCCCATCGCGCAAAACCCGGCGGAGGGGCTGCCAGACGCACAACCGCAACCACAACCACAGCCACAGGCCCGCATGCCCCCCAGACCGGCGTTCGTGCGGCTTCCGCTCAACGCACGCGTGCCACGTCCGGTACCCCCTCTGCGGGCCGCCGTCCCCCGGTTTCCGCCCAGAAGCTCATCGGCCACAAAACGGCTGACGCCCACGGGGAAGAACATCTTCAGGTGATCGCGTCTCACACAGATCCGATCGGCCGTGCGCTCACCGCCAGTCAGGGCAGCATTACCGCCAAGGAACTCCGCCTGCGCCCGGTGTATCGCGTGGGCCAGTTGCTGGAATCCGTGCCCGGTCTGGTTGTCACGGCCCATTCGGGCGAGGGCAAAGCCAACCAGTATCTGCTGCGTGGCTTCAATCTTGATCACGGCACGGACCTCGCCAGTTTTGTGGATGATATGCCGGTAAATGAACCCACCCACGCGCACGGGCAGGGCTATACGGACGTCAATTTCCTCATGCCCGAACTCGCGCAGGGGATCGACTACACCAAAGGCCCGTTTTACGCGGATGTGGGGGATTTTGGCGTCGTCGGGTCCGACCATATCCGCCTGACGGATGATCTGCGCGGGCAGGCCACCGGCAGCCTCGGCACGCTGGGGGACCAGCATGCCTTTATTGGCGATACAGCCCACTTTAAAAATGGCGATAAGCTGCTTGGCGCTTTCTCGCTCGACCATCTCAATGGCCCGTGGGCGCACCCGGATAATTTCCTGGGCATCAAATCCGCCGCCCGCTACACCCACACAACAGAACACACCAAATTCAACCTGACCGGCCTGTATTACCGGGGCCTGTGGAACAACACGACAGATCAGCCTCTGGAAGCCTATCAGAAAGGCCTGATCAGCCGTTATGGCTCTCTCGACCCAAGCGATGGCGGCTATTCAGAACGGTTCAGCGTTTCCGCCCATCATGTTCTGCATCAGGATAACTGGCAGCTTAAAACGTCCCTCTATGTTGTGCACAGCCGCCTGACGTTATGGAATGATTTCAGTCATTACCTGAATGACCCCATCAACGGGGATCAGGAACAGCAGGATGAAACCCGCACCACCTTTGGCGGCACGTCCGCCTACCAGCGGCATGATACAGTGCTGCACCGCGCAACAGACACCACTTTTGGCGTACAGGGCCGCTGGGACAGTATTTATATTGACCGCCGCCACACCCACCAGCGGAAAGTCCTGCCGGACTGCCCGGACAGCAGCGTGCCCACAGGCCGGTATGTCTGTAACGCCGATACAGTGTCTCAGGGCAATGTCGGCCTGTTTGGCCAGAATATTACGCACTGGCTGCCCTGGCTGCGCACTGTTGTCGGCCTGCGCGGGGATTATTACGGCGGTTCAGACCACAGCCTTGTTTCCGGCTATAACGGCAAGGTGCATCAGTGGCTTTTCCAGCCCAAGGGCAGCCTGATTTTTGGCCCGTGGTACAAAACGGAGTTCTATATCAGCGCCGGGCAGGGCTATCATTCTAACGATATCCGTGCCGTTCTGGGCACAGTCCCGACCGACGGCATTGCCAACGGGGCCATCGCCACGCCCTTCATGACACGCGCCACCAGTGAAGAACTGGGTGTGCGCACCAACATCATCCCAAAACTGAATTTGCAGGCAGCTTTTTTCCGGATCGACTTCAGTTCGGAACTGACCTATGACGCGGATGAAGGCGTGAATGACGCCGGTGCCCCCAGCCGCAGGCAGGGGTTTGAACTCTCCGGCCAGTATCACCCGCTGTCCTGGCTGGAGTTGAATGCGGATATCGCCTCAACCCATGCCCGTTACTTTACCGGTAATCCCGGTGTGTATGGTCTGCCGGGGCTGTATGTGGCCAATGCCCCCAATTTTATCGGCTCGTTCGGCCTGCTGGCGGACCATCCCAGCGGCATCTTTGGTGGCGTGCAGTTCCGCTGGCTCGGCTCCTATCCGTTGATTGAAGATAACTCCATGCGCTCACACGGCTATAAGGAAGTGAACCTGGATGTCGGTTATCACATCACAAAATACCTTCAGGTGCAGGCCAGTCTCTATAACCTGACCAACACCCACGCCTCTGCCTCCCAGTATGCTTATGATTACCGCCTGACCCCCACATCCCCGGTTGAAACAGGCTCCACCTATCACCCTCTGGAACCCCGCTCCGCCCGCTTCTCCGTTACGGCGAACTTCTAAAAATCTATGGGAGTGTTTGAGGAAAGCTCTTCTGCATCCACTCCGCCGCCGCCCGTAACGCCGCATCCGGGTCAGCCTGCACGTCATCCGGCTGCACTGGCCCCTCATAGCATTGCCCAGTCCGGTCACATTCATGCTCGGTCGCCAGTGCCAGCATCCCACCGTCCGGCAGGGTGAAGGTTGTGTTACCGGTGGTCTGGCCGTGTGTCGCGTGTCCAAAAAACCGTGTCTGCGGGCGGCCTTTCAGCGCAATGGCAACCGCCTCGCCCGCGCTGGCGGTCTGCGGGCCAATCAGAACCGCCACAGGCACGCGGGCCAAATCCGGCCCGGTTGCCTGCATCTGTCCGCTCCCCTGTATTTCAGCGCGCCAGGGTCTGGACCGCTGGCCTGTCCGGTCTTCAAACACGCCCAGATCCCCAGAGCCAAGCAAGGGTTTTAAAATCCCGAGCATCGCCCACATATTCCCGCCCCGGTCACCGCGCAAATCCACAATCCAGCCCCGCATGTCCGGCGCCTGCGCAAAGATCGTGTGCCCTGCGGCGGAAAAGGCCGTCATGGCCTCAGGGTTGTGGGATGTAAAATCAGGAACCGAAATCATCCCGATGTCAGAAGAGAGTTTCGTAAAAACTGGCAGCGTCGCAGGCCGTTCTGATAATCGTCTGGCTCTGGTGGGGGGCAGTATAAAACTATGCCCGTCATGCAGGTCCGCCAGCAGGTGCCGCATCTCGGCGTAAAGATCGTCCTCACTGGCGTGTCTGGCCAGATCCAGCAGGGCCGGGCTGCGTGTGCTCCAGTCAATCGCAGCACTGTGCAAAGCACGCTCCCGCACAGTATCAAGAACAAAACGCATGGTCCTGACGGGCAGAGAGGACTCAGAAGCCTCCCTGTTTTCCGCAGGCGCAGGAGCCTCCATGCGTAAGCCGCAGGCGGTCACGCTGCCTGTGCCCTGTAGCGTGACACCATACACAATGCGCGTTGTTTGCGGGGGCACCCAGAGCGTAATTGTCTGCGTACGGGGCAGATCCTCCCCGCGCACCGGGTCTTTCTGTGTGTTTCTCAATGCAATCTGCTGCGTGCCGTCATACAGCCCAACCCAGAGCCCGGCTCCGGTCTGCACCGCCCGCACATGCAGTGTGGCCTGGAGCTGGAGGGTCGTGTTCCGCATCTTCTCCGCAGGCAGTTCGGTCCGTGTGGCGGCAAATTGGTGCGGGCTGGCGGTGGCGGACTGGAGCGTGATGCCCGGCCCTCCGTCCGCGCAGCCTGTCCCGGCAGAAAGCGTAAACTGATGCTGCGGGTCAAAAAGCGTCTCACGGGCAGGCGCGGCAAAACCTCTGGCAGGCGCTAACAGCAGCATAGCCGCGCAGAGCAGAAAAACCTGTGTGTTCATAAGCTCTCTTTCCGGAGAAACGGTCAGTCTATCCCCGGCACCTTACCCGTATTTTTGCTCCTGCCGCCAGTAAATCCATGAAAGCCCATAGCAGAGCGCAACCAGCCCCAGCAGGCAGAGATTCATAATCGTCCTGTTTAGCGGTGCGCCCAGCACGCCAAAGCCGGTGGCCGTCAAAAAAACGCCGGTCAGAATAAAAAAGGGCGCACAGGCCCGGTGCGTGCGCTCCCACACCCGCACGCTGGCTTTTGTCCACGGGGTGCGCAGCCCCAGAACACTATTGGGGCGGATCTTTCCCAGACCATTTCCCACAACAATAAAGAAAACCCCGAGCATGACAGAACTGAGTGACCCCAGAGCAATTTTTATCCCCAGTGCAGCCTCCATACAGCCCACGGCCAGAGCGCACAGCAGGGCTGTCAGCGTTATCCACGCCTGATCATACACCCTCATGGAGGCCTGAAATCCGCTGTGGTTCCGCAGTCCATACGCCAGAGAGCGGAAGAACAGCCAGAGTGCCGCCAGCAGCCCGAGCCAGACTGTCAGCGCATGGGCCGGGGTTGCAAACCGGTCCGGCACCCACTGGCCGGAAAAATGCACAGGCACAAGCGCCCCGTCCGGCGCGCGCCAGAGAAGAACCAGACCAATGGCGAGCGTGGCGGCGCTCAGCGCGAGGGTGATGCCGGGGCCGTATCTGTGCTGCATGGCGGGGCGTCCTTTCCAAGGCGCATGGTGGAGGCAAGGCGCAGCCAGGCCTCTTCCAGAACTGAAAGTTTCAGGTGGTACACAAGCGTTGTGCCAATCCGTTCCCGGTGCACAAGGTCCGCCGCCAGCAGCACGCCCAGATGGCCGGAGAGGGTCGGCTTGGAGAGCGTAAAGCACGCGGCAATGTCCCCAGCACTCATGGCGCGGTCCCGCAGCATTTCCAGAATGGCCCGGCGGGTCGGGTCGGCAAGGGCTTTAAACACGTCATTCATGATTCGTTATTTAGCAAATTACCAAATTAGAAACCATATAATTTTTGCACAGCCCCGTCTTTTGGTTGACGCACCGCACCCCCGGCCCGTAAAAGGCCCCGTTCCAAAACCGCGATGCCCCACCCGGCGCAGCCTTACTGAGCGCCGGAGGCGCTGCCTGCATGTCCCCGTCTGTTACATTTGCTGATCTCCCTCTGGCGCAGCCCCTGCAGGATGCTCTGGCTGAGGCAGGTTACACCAACCCCACGCCCATTCAGGCACAGTCCATTCCGCTGCTGCTGGAAGGGCGGGATCTGCTGGGCATGGCCCAGACCGGCACCGGCAAAACAGCCTCCTTCGTGCTGCCTCTGCTGCACCGCATGGCCCAGAACCCGCGCCCGGCCCCCAAAGGCGGCGCTCGCGTTCTGGTGCTGGCCCCCACGCGGGAACTGGTCTCCCAGATTGCGGAAGGGTTTGAAAGTTTCGGCCGCCACCTGCCGTTTACTGTCACCACTATTTTTGGTGGCGTCAGCCCCATGCACCAGATCAACGCGCTGAAAAACGGCGTGGATGTGATTGTCGCCGCTCCCGGCCGCCTGCTGGATCTGGTCACGCAGGGCGAATGTGACCTCTCCGGGCTTGAAGCCCTCGTGCTGGATGAAGCCGACCAGATGCTGGACATGGGCTTCGCAAAACCCATCGAGCGCATTGTCGCGACCCTGCCCAAAGACCGGCACACCATCCTGCTCTCCGCCACAATGCCCAAATCCATTGCGGCGCTGGCGGAAAGCCTGCTGAATAATCCGGCCAATGTCGAAATTGCCCCGCCGTCCACCACGGTAGACCGGATTGAACAGTCCGTTATGTTCATGGATGCGGCGCATAAGAAGGAAGCCCTTCTGGACCTGCTGCGCACCCCCGGCATGGGGCAGGCCGTGGTGTTTACGCTGCAAAAGAACATCGCGAACGAAGTCTGCGCCTTCATCACCGAGGCCGGGATCACGGCGGAAGCCCTGCATGGCAATAAATCACAGGGCCAGCGGGAACGCGCTCTGGACGCTTTTCGTGCTGGCACGGCGCAGGTTCTGGTCGCAACAGACATCGCCGCGCGCGGCATTGATGTTGATACGGTCACGCATGTTTTCAATCATGACCTGCCAAGCCTGCCGGAAAGCTACGTCCATCGCATCGGCCGCACAGGCCGGGCAGGGCGCAGCGGCTACGCCATTACCCTGTGTGATGCCGAACAGCGCGCATGGCTGCATGATGTTGAGCGTGAAATTGGCCGCACCCTGACCATCCACACCGACCACCCCTGGCATTCGGAAGAAGCCCGCACCTCCACTAAGCGCGCGCCCGTGCTCGGTGGCGGCCCGGTCAAGCAGATCAAACCGCAAAAAGTGCGTGAACGTAAAATCTGGACCGAAGAAGAAAAAGCCGCCGCCCGCGCCGCCGCTCAGGCCGCCCGTACCGGGGCCTGAGTGTAAAACAGGCTGTTTCAAAAACCCTCAATGCGCACACAGCCGTGGTGCTTTTAACCGTGGTGCTTTCAACATTGAGGTTCAGAAACAGCCCGTAAAAATCCTGAGTCAGAAAAAGCTCAGGTGTTTTCTTTAGAAAACCTGCCGCAGCCGCACAGTTTTCTTATCCGCCGTTTCCAGCACCAGCGTTGTGCCTTCCATCCGCCAGTGCGTAGCCGCACGGGTCAGGGTGGAGAACTGCCGGGCCAGTGTATCACGGCGGCCGGGGCAGGCCATCAGCGTGCTCACGCCGCCCTGCGGGGCCGCTTTCACCCGGCCATCCTTGCCAAATTCCAGCCCGCCCACATAGCGGTTACAGCCGTCAGAGCCAGATACCTTCCCGCTGTCATTAATATCCAGCGTCGGGGCCATGTCCGGCGCACCGGCTTTCAGGCCCGGCTGGTCGGTCGTGCGGTCAGTGTCAGAAGGTGCTTTGCTGCCATCCACCAGCCGCTGTCCGTCCAGCGCGGTGACGACCCAGCGCGTGCCATTCAGGCTGTTCGGGGCCAGTGCCGCGCCGCCACAGCCAGTCAGTGTGCGGTTCTGTGTCACAATCCGTACCGTATCGGCATAATTCTGGCCACTCATACTGTCAGAACAGGCTTTGGAGGTGATCTCAACTCGCGCGGATTTCGTTTCATATGTGCGGTCCCGCCCTTCCGCGTGCGCATGCAGCACAGGGGCCGCCGTGCGCGGGCCGTCCGGCGTTTCCAGCGTCAGCATCTTCTGCGCCAGCGTCATATTCCAGGACGGCTCATTGCCAGAGGCCTGATAAATGCCGTCCGGCTTGCCAGACACCGCAACAGGCTGCGTTGCATGCTCCCCCGCGCAGCCCGCCAGCATTCCGGCAAACCCCAAAGCGAGCAGACCAGCCCGGAGCGGCTGCGGCCGTCTGGCGCGCCCTGCCTGTTCTGCCCGCGCCCGCTGTGTGCCTCTCTGTGCGCTGTCCGTCCCAAGTCTGTGCATCTGCGTCCTCATCGTCCTCTGGTCAGTCTGCACCGTCTCAACACAGGGCGGAACAGATCTGTTTTGTCCCCGGCATCTTACTGTCATTCCGGCCTACAGGGCCAGCCTGCCGCTAACGTGCGGCACCCGCCCGCGTTGCCTCCCGTTGTCCCGCACCGTGACGCCCCGGCCCGCCGGGTGTATGCTCCCTTTTTCACGCGGCGCGACGCACCGCCCGGAGAGAAAACCACCGGCAGCACACCACAGGGGACGGCACCATGCCTGAGAACAGCATCGCGCAGAAAATCGCCATTGGCGTGTTCAGCCTGCTGCTTGCCGCAGGCACTCTCGCGGCAGGGATTTACTGCGCCGGGGTGGCGACGGATATCCTGCTGCACAGCTCAAAATGGCAAAATCTCAGCCGTTACAGCAGCCTGCTGGTTGTGCCGCTCGGCCTCGTGCTCTATCTCCGGCGCCGCAAACGCGGCCAGAAACCGGAAGACGTGCAGGATGATCCGTATGGCGGCCTGCGGCGCTAAACCGATATTTCTAAACCAGACAGGACACTCAGAAAGACCATTATGATTATTCAGGGCTATAATTTCTTCTGCGATATGCCCGATGACATGCGCTACCTGCGGAACAGCACCCCGGACGAAAACTTTATTGAAGAAAACATGATCTTCATTCTGCCGGACCGGCTCAAAAAATTTCGTAAAAACCTCTGGCATGTCCGCAGGAACGCCGGAGCAACCCATATTTACCTGCCCCTGTTCCGCGTCAAGACCATTCTGGAACAGGACCCCATTCCACCGGGGTATGAAGGCCCGCTGGATGTTTTTCCGTTCTATACCCACACCTCCAAACGCCGCAGCCGGGCGCTGGATTATTATCTGCTGTTTGTCTTCCGGCATAAGGAGACGTACGTGCAGTGCAAATCCCTGCTGAAACCGGAAAAATCAGCCTGACACTCAACCATACTCTGTAAAAAAACCCAGACAACATCCCAGACCAGATAAGCGCTCTTCAATAAAAAAGGGCGGGGGTCTCACACCCCGCCCCAATCCTGTGCCCGGTTTTACTGTCAGGCAGACGGCTCAGAAACTCGCATCCAGTCGGCCATAGTAGTAGCCCCCCGTAATCGGCACCTGCAGAGAGAACTGGTCATAAATCTGCGCACCACGTGAATTGTTAATCTGCGGCACCCGGCGCGGCCGCACGTTCAGCAGGTTGTTCACACCCACGGCCAGATGCCAGCGCGGGCTGAAGCGATAGCCAATTTCAATATCCGTCAGCCAGCGCGGTGAGTTCTTGAACTGCGCAAAGCAGGAGTTGGAGTAAGCCAGTTTCCCGCCGCTTGCGCAGGGCAGTGTTTTGTCCGTCCAGTCATAATAGGTCAGCATGCTGGTCGTTTCACCATACCGGGTCTGGCGCACGTTAAAGTCCCAGTTCCGGTAGGTATACAGTGCGTTCAGAATAATCTTGCTGCGCGGATACGCCGTGGTGATGTAGCCAATATTTTGCGCGTTCAGCAGTTGCTGCCCTTTGCTGTCCGTGCCGTTATGGTGCAGGCGGGTGCGGTTCAGGTCCAGCGCCATGCTCAGCGTCAGGTTGCCCGCTCTTTCAAAGCGGAAGGTATAGTCAGCTTTAATATCCAGACCCTGCGTGCGGGTGCTGGCCCCGTTGGTCATGTAATAAGCGGAGACATCCTGCACGTTCATGCTGTTCAGCGGCAGCGTATAGCCCATGGCTTCAATCGCGCTGACAGCCGCATCGCCCTTCACCGTGCCGCCCCCCACAATGCGGTCCCGCAGGTTGATCTGATACACGTCCGCTTCCACATGGAAGCCCCGCACAGGCTCCAGCACAATCCCGCCACTCTCGCTCACGGAGCGTTCCGGCTTCAGCGGGCTGGCACCCAGAACCTGCGCCGCGGTGGAGCTGACTGGCAACAGGCCGGATGCCCCGGTCGGGCTCACGTTCATGGCGCTGTAGTGCTGTTCCGCCAGCGTCGGCGCACGGAAGCCGGTGCTGATGGTGCCGCGTACGGAAATAAAGCGGTTGATATCATAACGGGAGGAAACCTTACCGTTCACCGTGTTCCCCACATCCGTATAATGCTCGAACCGGCCTGCAAAATCCAGATCCCAGTGCTTCAGCGGGTGGAAGTCTCCATCCACATACGCCGCCCAGATATCACGGCTCCAGTTGCCAGCACTGTTCGGGCCAAGGCCCGCATAGCCCTGCGTGCCTCCCAGTTCATAGGAGGGCGGTGTGCCAGCCTTGATCTCATAAGTTTCCAGACGATGCTCACCACCAAACGCCAGCGTCATGGGCACAACATGCGCGATGTTGAAGTTGCGGCGGAAGTCCAGATTATTGGTCCACTGGGCCATACGATAGGTTTCGGCCCGTGTGGTGTTGGGGGACCAGCCACATCCGTCTGTGGAATAATAGGATGACGTCGGATCGGTCGAGCAGGTGCTGGCGAGCATCCCTGTATTGGCCGTATTCTTGTTGCCAATCTTGTTGCCGTCTGCGCCGTATGTCGTGCTCAGATCCCAGTCAAACCCGAAAAAATTGTCGCCTTTCAGGCCAAGTGTCGCGGCATAATCATTTTCTTCAGACGTTTCGAGCGGGGAAAACCCGGCCGGATACATGCTCGGCGCAATATTGGGCGTGCGATAGTTTTCATACGCTTCGCCATGCCGGTGCATATAGGTAATCAGCCCGTAAAAATTGATACCGTCAGTAATTTTCTTGCCAAAATCAATCGCAAGGCTTTCCCGCGTTTCTTCAGGCGTGCTCATAATCTTGTTGGAATCGCTTGGCACATTCATAGCGCCCGGAACAACACCGTTATAATAGCCCGTGGTTGTTGCGTTGGTCGGCCAGCTTCCCAGCAGGCGGTGGTCATGCGCCCCCACAACCATATGGTCGGTGTGGTACATCTGGGCACTGATATGCATATAGCCGTCCTGACCCAGCTTCAGCCCGCCATCGGCGTTCAGCTGATACTGCCAGCCATCACCATTATAGGCATTGGCCCCGGTCTGCGCGGACATATGCAGCCCATGATCCTGCTTTTTGGTGATGATATTCACCACCCCGGCAATCGCGTCAGAGCCATACATGGCCGCCGCGCCATCTTCCAGTACTTCAATATGGTCAATGGCACTTGCCGGAATGGTGTTCAGGTCCGCGCCGGTAGAGCCAAACTGCGGCCCGGCATCAGCCGTAATGTTTGCCGTATTATGGCGGCGCTTGCCGTCCACCAGCACCAGCACTTCATTCGGGCCAAGCCCGCGCATCTGAATGGAGGAGGTCAGGGCGGCGGAATCCGCGCCCATGGCCTGCACGTTGATGGAGGCGTAAGTGCGTGTCAGCGCATCCGCCACGTTCATCATGCCAGAGCGTTTCAGTGTGGCAGCAGAGACAACGGTGACAGGAGATGTGCTTTGTCTGGCCTTACGGTTTGTGGAATGTGTGCCCGTCGTCACGTTAATGGTTTCGGCCTCTCCGGCATAAACCGGGCCGCTTTTGTGGACTGTTTTGCGGGCAACGGGGGCGGCAGAAACTGTTGCAGCCGGTTTGACGCCTGCTGGTGTGCCCGTTGTGTGCGCCGTACCGGAATGTGCCGTCACATGGTGGCGCGCCGGGGTGGTTTTCCCTGAGGCAGACGTTGCAGCCTCAGCCGTCAGGCAGGGTGCGACGGTGCAGACTGTAGTGACAAGAAGGGAAAAACGACGTTTGACTCTCATAGGGGCTATCCGTGCTTCCACATCACGGTGATCCGTCAATTCGGAACCGTTCCCCCTCAGAGTGCCTTAAAACCGTTTCATATCCATTACAAAAATGAGCCTGTCGCAAAAGGGCTGCGCATTTGTTGCAGGAAAGCAACAGAATCCGACCAGCCTCAATTCTGTCTCAAAAACAGAGGCATTGTTCTTAAAGAACCTGTAGCTGCTCCCGCCCGCGTTCTGTTATGGTCTGCACATCATCCTGCTCCACCTCCTGCGCCAGCGCCTCCAGTGTGGCGCAACAGTCCAGCACGGCAAGCGGCGCTGCGCGAAAATAGAGCGTTTCAAGTAATGGCGTAATCTGCCCCACAGTGCCGCGCAGGCACGCCGCCACCTGCACCAGCGTCGCGCAATCCATCCTCACCTGTTCCCGCACATAGGTCCCGCTCCCCGGCAGAGGGCTCCATGAAGATTGATTTTCTGGACAGGTATTTTTAGAAAGTCCTGTAATGGACGGACGTGTCATGGGCAGCACTCACACAGATCATCAGAACCAGAGACCTGTCTAAGCCCGACTATTATGCACCGCAGTCTTTAATTCTGCATGCGGGGAACACCCCGCCCCATTACAGTCGCCGCGCAAACCACACAACACGCCCAATAATCTGCACCTGCTCAGCCGGGACCTCATAAGGGGAAAAACGCGGGTTTTCGGACTTGATGCGCACCATCGGCTCCGTCGCCTCATGCGCCCGCTCGGCCCATTTGCACACCACGCCATCCCCATCAAACAGCACAAAAATGCCCGGTTCGATAATGGATGTCTTGCGCGTATCCACCAGCACCATATCCCCGTTCTGGAGCATCGGCTCCATGGACTGGCCTTCTACCTCAATCACCCGCAGGTCGGACGGGGAGGCCCGCAGCGCGCCGCGCACAAACTCTTCTTCAAAAAACTTGGGGCGCCCCAGCAGCCGGTCTTCCACATAGCCGCAGCCCCCCATGCCCGCCCGGAGCGAGATATAGGGCACCGCCACATAGCCCGGCGGGTTCAGTTCCACAGTAATTTCCGGCTGGTCCGGGGTTGCAATGTAGGTGGACCGCGCTTCCCGCGCCACAGTCTGCCCCCCGGCGGGAAAGAGCAGATCCCGCGCCGTGCAGCCCAGAATCGAGGCCACGCGCTCCAGTTTTTCGCCCCCCGGATTGCGGGATTTTCCTTTCAGAATATCGCGCACATAGGTGTCCCCCACCCCGGCATTCCGGGAGAGGGCTTTTTGCGTCAGCCCCAGCAGGGCCATGCGGCGTTCCAGTTCTCTGGCAACAGATGAGCGATTCATAAGGGAAGTATCCCACGCCATCCCCCAAAGATCAAATGGGATATATCACCATAATATCCCCTTGACGGTGTGTGACTGGTCACCCTACCGTCCCCCTTAAGCCTCACCGTCCGCGCTGGGGTCATTTTTTTTTACCGCCTATTCAAAGGAAGAGTGCCTATGCCGGCCTCACAGTCTCCCGCCCTTTCCATTTCAACGCCAGTTTCTGGTAATTTTTCTGCTGTTTCTTGTCATTCTGTCCAGTGCGGACCACACGCACGGCCTGCCACACACGCCCGTTCCTCACGTCATCAGGCCCCTGCCGCTGCCCGCATCGCCTCAGCCTCTTCCATCCCCCCTTATCCCCCGTCTGTCCCTCAGCGTAACACAGCATCGTCCCCACCGAAGTCTGCACGGCAAAAATGTGATAAATCCCCCTACACGCGCGACTCCCTAACCGTTACCTGCCCAGACGCAGCCTCCCATGACGCGCCCCCCCATAAAGCGCCCTCCCATCAGCCTTCCCCCGTCCGGCAGACCGCTGATGCCGCAGGGGCCAAACCGCACCCGGACACAGCCCTCCACACCGCTGCCCGCCCCAAAACAGATGCCGCCCTGCTGGAGCAGATGGTCACCCTGCGTCGCGCCGGGAAATCCCTGCGGCAGATCGGGCGGCAGACAGGCCGCTGCATGGAGGGCGTGCGGCAGGCGCTCCTGCGGTATGAGCAGGCGCGCGCGGAAACCCCGGCACAGTACGCGCAGGATGAGGACTGGCATGAACCCCTGCGTGACCCGGACCCTCTGCCCGCCGGTCACCCCATCGCCACACAGGCCATCTGGCGCGGTCTGGAACACTGGAGGGACGTGGTATGAGCAAGCGGCGCTGGTCCAAATTCTGGTGGCAGGATTACGAGCGAGACCCCGCTTTGCGGCTCTGCTCACTCGCCGCACAAGGCTTGTGGATGCGCCTGCTGTGCCTGATGCACGAGGCCGAGCCGTACGGTTATCTCTGCGTCAACCATCGCCCGCTGCACACCCGCCAGCTTGCGCAGATGCTGGGTGTTCCGGCCCCCCAGATCCAGCGCCTGATGGCCGAACTGCGCGAGGCCGGGGTCTATAGCCTCACGCCGGACGGGCTTGTTTTCTGCCGCCGTCTGCTGCGGGACAAAGCGGCGTCAGACCTCGGTGCCCAGTGGGGCCGCACGGGCGGCAACCCGAGCCTGAAACCGGCCGCCAGATCAGCTCCCGGCCCCTCTCCGGCGGCTGGTGTTTCACCCCACCCAGAGGCGCAGCCAGAGTCCCACCCAGAGCCTCAGCCAGGGGCAGGGGAGGGCTTAACCACAGCCCCGCACGCGCCCCTTAAACACCAAGAAGCAGAGGCAGAGTCAGAAGCAGAGTCCTCCCTCACTGCGTTCGGGCCGGACGGGGATGCACGCACGCATTTATTCAAAACAGGCCTGTTGTTTTTAAAACGGGTCACCGGCAGACCAGAACGATCCTGCCGTGCCCTGCTGGGCAAATGGCTGAAAATGCTCGCTGATGATGCCGCCACCGTGCTGGCCGTGCTGGCGGAGTGTGAGGCGTTCAACCCGGCGGAACCCGTCTCATGGCTTGAGGCCACCGTCCGCCATCGCCTCGCTGCCGAGGCCGCCACCGAGACCGCAGCCCCAACCGCAATCGCAACCGCAGCCGCACCGGCAACGGTTACCACCGCCACCGCCGGGCAGAACAGCCTGACACCGGATACCCCACCCCCGGCCTCGCCCCACGCCCAACGCATGGCCGCATGGGCTACCGTGCCTGATCTGGAAGGAGTCTGATTCCATGCCCGCCGTCACGCCAGCCATGCCGCATAAGCGCCCATCTCCCCCGCCACCCGCACACGCTGTCCTGGTCACGCCCTATGCCGCGCCACCCCCTGCCGTGCGGGCCATTCTGGCCGCTCATGCTGACGGTATTCCCCTCACGCGGCAGGACGTTCCGCCAGATCTGGTCGCGACCCTGCACCACCACGCGCAAAGCCTGCACACAGCCCTTCAGCCCGTCACGGAGCTGCACGTCGCCGCATGGCTCAAAAAGCTGGGGCGTCTGGTCACCAATCCGCCGGGGGCAGGGCAGGCGGCCAGCCAGTGCCGTGCCATTTTTGAAGTCTGCGGGGATATCCCCACCGGCGCATGGGGGCCGGAAGCCCGCCTCGCATGGACGCGCCAGCCGCCGAGGGACGGTTACCCCGTTGGGGCCCGCTGGCCCAGCCCGAATGAACTGCGGACCATCCTGCTCCCCTTCGCCAACGCCCTGCGGCGGGACGCAGCCGCCAGCCGGACTCTGCTGGCCAGCCTCCCGCTCTCTCTGCGGATGCAGGCGGCCCCATCCCCCCACGCGGTCAAACCCGCAGACGCCCCACCTCTGCCAGATCGTCACGCCCTGTCAGCCACGTCCCCATCCCCATAAACAGCGCGCCGCCATAGCGCACCCCAGTGCGTCACATCCTACCCCGTCCACCCACACCAGACCCCGTCCCACCCCAGCCAGTCCCCATACCTGTCTCTTATACACATCT
>NZ_JACRVR010000090.1:0-1166 GCF_018811975.1 Acetobacter sp. P1H12_c
ATACCAATTTGCTTTTGCTATGACCCATGAGCCCAGTCGCGCAATCCGAGAGACATAATGCGCCATGGCTGGTCGGTGAGCTGGTTCCACGCATGGCAGGCGATATCGACGATATCGTCATAGGTTTTGAAGATTCTGTTTGAGAGCCATGTATTACGCATGAACTGCCAGACGTTTTCCACCGGGTTCAGTTCAGGTGACCGTGGTGGAAGCGGTAGGAGAGTGATGTTGGGGGGAACCGTCAGTTTCAGACTGGTATGCCATGCTGCCTGATCCAGGATGAGGACGGCGTGGCTTTGCGGTGCAACGGCCTGGGCGATTTCCTTGAGATGGAAATTCATCGCATGGATGTTGCACGAAGGAAGCACGAGGGCGGCCCCTTTTCCCTGAGCGGGGCAGATCGCTCCGAAAATCCAGGCGGATCGGGTCCGTAGGTCGGCTGTCGCGCGAGGGCGGGTTCCCCGCTTCGTCCACCGCCGTGTCAGCTTTGTTTTCTGGCCGATCCTCGCTTCATCCGTCCACCACAGTTCGATGTCTTCTCCGGGATGACAGGCGCTGATTGCTGCAAGGGCATCAGGGAAGTCTTTTTAAAAATGTCCTGGGCATCCGGGTTCTGGGCATAATGCAGTGGGCGGGCCGTCAGCAGGCGAAAATTCTCATTGCGGACAATCCTGCTCAACCACGATACAGACAGGCTGACCCCGTGCTCTTCATGGAGCCAGGCGCACAGATCACGCAATCGCCAGCGCACCACACCATGAGCCGCGGGAATGGGGCCATCTTCGATCCGCTGCGCCAGAGCTTCCATGACGGAAGGTGTGATGCGACGAGGAGTGCCCCCACCATGACGATCAATCAGCCCCGCAGGCCCTTGAGCGTTAAAGCGCAAAACCCAGTCCCGAACGATCTGTCGATCTGTTCCCGCAAGACGGGCCGCTTCACCACGTGTCGCCCCGTCATAAATCGCGGCAAGCGCCAGAAGGCGCCGGGACTGGGCGGCATGTCTGCTTCCTCGGGCCTGACTGCGCACCCTCGCTGCGTCATAATCCTCGCGGAGTGCGACTGCCTTGCTCATCAGAGATACCTTCCTTCAACAATGGCATCCTGTGAATCACATTTTTAAACCAATGGGTACCCCATGAGTCACAGCCTCAACAAATTAGTAT
>NZ_JACRVR010000091.1:0-1165 GCF_018811975.1 Acetobacter sp. P1H12_c
TTTTTATGGCTTGGGGTTGATGGAATGACAAGGGTCTCGGGGGCATGCCCCCGAGACCCTTGTCTGGCGATCTGATCCGGTGTCCTGCCATCCAGCTGGGAATGGGGACGCACCGTATTGTAGTCTTCCCGCCAGTCAGCCAGAACCTGTCGGGCATGGCTGAGAGACGTGAACAGCGTCTCGTTGAGGCATTCATCCCTCAACCGGCCGTTGAAACTTTCGACAAAGCCGTTCTGTTGCGGTTTCCCGGGGGCGATATAGTGCCATTCAACCTTCATCTCATCCGCCCATTTCAGGATGGCATGGGATGTGAACTCCGTACCGTTGTCGCTGACAATCATGAGGGGTTTGCCATATCGTTCCACCAGGGCCGTCAGTTCCCGCGCCACACGTCCACCTGATAATGACGTGTCGGCAACCAATGCCAGGTTCTTGCGACTGAAATCGTCGATAACAGCCAGAATGCGGAACCGGCGGCCACAGATCAGGGCATCCGAGACAAAATCCAGGCTCCAGCGCTGCCCGGGTTCCTGAGGGATGGTCATGGGAGAACGCGTCCCCAGTGCCCTCTTGCGGCCGCCCCGATGGCGGACTTTCAGCCCTTCCTCCTGGTAAAGACGGAACAGCTTCTTGTGATTGGGGCTGAACCCTTCGCGTGCCAGAAGATAACCCAGGCGGCGATAGCCAAAGCGGCGTCTCTGGCTCGCCAGATCCCGCAGGCGCTGGCGCAGGGTGGCATCATCTGCCCGGGTGGAAACATACCGCGCAACACGCCTGGCAAGACCAACAAGGGCACAGGCGCGACGCTCACTCACCTCCAGAGCCTTTTGAAGGTGTAGGACCGCCTGCCGCTTTGCGACAGGCGTCACCACTTTTTTCCAACAATTTCCTTCAACGCCGCATTATCCAGCATCGCATCCGCCAGGAGACGCTTCAGACGACCGTTTTCATCTTCCAAGGCCTTCAGTCGTTTGGCCTCAGATACCTCAAGGCCACCATAGCGGGTCTTCCATTTGTAAAACGTCGCATCACTGATCCCGTGTTTGCGGCAAAGATCAGAGACCTTGAGCCCAGCCTCCTGTTCCTTCAGCACCCCTATGATCTGCTCTTCCGTAAAACGACTGCGTTTCATTCGTCCGTATCCTTCTCGATCGGACTCTACTTT
>NZ_JACRVR010000092.1:0-1162 GCF_018811975.1 Acetobacter sp. P1H12_c
AGATCGAATCACTTCTGCTAAAATTGATCCGGCGACAGGCCGTCCGCTCCCGGCCGGAGTTGAATATCGCGGCAAGGGCCAGTATCGGGCCCGTAAGCGTATCGCAGGCGGAGAGCGGATCCATCAAACCTTCGGCTCGGCCAAACTGGCCCGGCGCTGGCTGGACACGACGTCCGCCAAACTGGAACTCGGACAGTTTGAGGACACGCGACCGCTGGAACGTCAGACTGTCCGCGAACTGGTCGACCGCTATGTGCGTGAGGTAATGCAGACACGGGACAATGATCGTAAAGGTCACATCCCCTCCATTCTGCAGGACGAAATCGCACAACTGCCATTGGTCGATCTGACCTCGACTGCAGTCCGTGGTTTCCGGGACCGACTGGCTGGGAAATACAGTGCCGCCACAGTCGTCAAACGCCTCAACCTGCTTGCTGCGATCTGCCAGCACGCCATCGCAGAGTGGGACCTACCTTTCTCAAAAAACCCGGCCGCCGCAACGGCAGTCAAGCGACCCGCTGGCGCAGACAAGAAGCGCAACCGTCGTCTCATTGGTGATGAATACGACCGCCTTCTGGAAGCCATGGCACTGTCCCCTTGGCCGGACGATGCCATATTCGTCCAATTCGCCATTGAACAAGGCACCCGACGGGAGGAAGCCCTGACACTCCGTTGGCGTGACATTGACTTTGATCGTTATGCCTTGTCCTTGGAAAAAACGAAGACCATGCATCGTGCTGTGGAGCGTGGTCCGGAAATCCGTCCTCTGACACCCGGAGCCGCCCGCCTGCTTCGGTCCCTTCAGGCACAACGCAAATCCGCCCGGCCCGGAGATCTCGTCTTTGATATTGGTAGCAAAGATGCTTTTTCAGTCCGGTTCGGACGGATGACGAAGAAAGCAGGCCTCAAGGACCTTACCTTCCATGATCTTCGGCATGAGGCGACAAGCCGCCTCGCACGGATTTACACGAACCCGCTCGAACTCCGCCGGGTGACAGGTCATAAAGATATCAAATCCCTTGACCGTTACTACCAACCCCATACGGAAGATCTGGCCGCGAAAGCCATCGCGTATGAGAAGCGTAACTCTGCCGGCAAGGAATAGCGTTTCCGTCAGGCTGTCAGAAATGACAGCCTGATCAGAGCCACAAGCAACAGAGCA
>NZ_JACRVR010000093.1:0-1050 GCF_018811975.1 Acetobacter sp. P1H12_c
TACCTTCACGGCGGCACAGCTCAGCTATGCTGCTCTCGCCCCGCAGGCCATCAAGCACAATGCGGATCTTCTCTTCCGCCGAATACTGCCGACGCGTCGCCCGGCGGATATCGCGGATCAACCGTTCCCCCGATGTCGTCTCCGGCAAGGATTTCTGGCTCATACTTCACTCCTTCGTCGTTACGATGAGCCAGAAATCCTCCATTATTCAATTCACCAATTTCGTCCCATAGATCCTGACGGCGGACACCATCCTGAAATGGGCCGATAAGATGAAGGTTGAATGGCACTATATCGCCCCCGGGAAACCGCAGCAGAACGGGTTTGTTGAAAGTTTCAACGGCCGATTGAGGGATGAATGCCCCAACGAAACGCTGTTCACCTCCCTCAGCCATGCCCGACAGGTTCTGGCTGACTGGCGGGAAGACTACAATACGGTGCGTCCCCATTCCCAACTGGATGGCAGGACACCGGATCAGATCGCCAGACAAGGGTCTCGGGGGCATGCCCCCGAGACCCTTGTCATCCCATCAACCCCAAGCCATAAAAAACGGGAACTCTCCTTTTGAGTGGATACAAAAAAGGGGGCACGTCAAAAGTCTTGTGGGACGTTGGCGGCGACCTGCAACGCGGCAGGCTGGTACGTCTTTTGCCCGAGTACCAAGGGGAGACGATCGGATTGTTTGCAACGATGCCAAGTCGACGCAACGTGCCTCTGCGCGTTCGAACTTTTCTCGATAATTTAAGGGATTTTTTGGCGCATCAACCGTCGCGGCATTAGTGGAAACAATTGATATGTATGACTACGGCGTGTCGTCAGTTAAGCAGGATGATGATTGAGGCGAACTGCACGGCTGCGAGGAAGGTCGATTTCAGTTTATCGTATCGGGTTGCGATAGCGCGAAACTGCTTTAGTTTATTGAAGAACCTCTCAATCAGGTTCCGTTCGCGGTAGAGAGAAAAATCGGTTTTCCGTCGTGTCGTTCTGTTGCGTTTTGGCGGGATGACCGGGGTAATCCCGCGTTGTATCAGCCGATCGATCAACCTGTC
>NZ_JACRVR010000094.1:0-1046 GCF_018811975.1 Acetobacter sp. P1H12_c
TAGAGCAGTTCCACTGAATCCTGAATCGAGAGGTGACAGTGAAGGCGTCTTGTGATTCACCGTTTTTCCTGATGGAGAGGGTGATGGCACGAGCATTGAGTGATGATCTTCGGAAGCGGGTTCTGGAGGCTGGAGCTGCGGGAGCATCGGCCCGCTCGATTGCGGCGCGGTTTGGTGTTGGGATTTCGACGGCGATCCGCTGGTTGCGTCGGGAACGTGAGAGCGGCGAGCGGACGCCCCGTCGTCAGGGCAAACCGCGCGGATCACGGCTGGACGCGCATGAAGCGTTCATTGCTGGCATGATCGAAGCGCAGAAAGACATCACGCTTCACGAAATGATGGCGCGTCTGGAAAGCGAACGGGCCGTCGGGATCGGTCGCAGCATGCTCAGTCGCTGGTTGCGGCAACACGGATGGACATTCAAAAAAAGACCGCTCATGCACTGGAGCAGGAGCGTGAAGACGTCCTGAAGCGACGACAGGACTGGTTTGATCTCCAGCCTGACCTTGATCCGCAACGTCTGGTGTTCATTGACGAAACCAGCCTCTCCACGAAGATGGCCCGTCTGCGCGGGCGTGCCTTGCGCGGGGAACGTTGCCGCGCCGGTGTGCCGCACGGTCACTGGAAAACCACGACTTTCACCGGGGGGCTGCGTCTGACAGGCCTGACCGCGCCCTTCGTGCATGATGGTCCCATGAACGGCAGGATCTTTCAGGTTTATGTCGAACGGGTTCTCATCCCGACACTGAAGCCGGGCGATATCGTCGTGATGGACAATCTTCCGGCGCATAAGCTTCCAGCGGCACAGAAGGCCATTGAGCAGGCAGGGGCGGAACTGATGTTCCTTCCGCCATACAGCCCGGACTTCAATCCCATCGAAATGGCCTTCTCAAAACTCAAGGCCTTGCTGCGCGCCAAAGCTGAACGGACTGTCGGTGCTCTGTGGGATACCGTCGGCGCACTGCTTCCGGCTTTCACTCCCAGTCAATGCGCCAGTTTCTTTACAGCCTCTGGATATGAACCAGATTAAAGTGGAACCGCTCTAG
>NZ_JACRVR010000095.1:0-1039 GCF_018811975.1 Acetobacter sp. P1H12_c
CTAGGGTGTGTCGTCAGTTAATTCCAATGATGGCGGAGACGAATTGCACGGCTGCGAGGAAAGTTGACTTCAGCTTGTCATATCGTGTTGCAATACCTCTGAACTGTTTAAGTCTGGCGAAGAAGCGTTCGATGATGTTTCGTTTTTTATAAAGCGAAAAGAGGATTTTCCGTGGAGTGCGTCGGTTTTTCTTTGACGGAATAACCGGTGTGATCCCCCGCTCTTCAAGCTTTTCGATGAGGGGATCGGCATCATAAGCCTTGTCGGCGATGAAGACCTCGGGATCGACTTCATCGAGCAATGGCTCTACTTCTGTGATGTCGGCCCTTTGTCCGGGCGTCAGGGAAAGAGCTGCAGCCTTTCCCGCGGCATCGACAATGGCATGGATTTTCGTGGTCAGTCCGCCACGGGACCGCCCGGTGGCCTGATCCATACCCCTTTTTTACGGGCGCCCGCGCTATGCTGGTGAGCACGGACAATGGTGCTGTCGATCATCATGTATTCGTTGTCATGGTCAGCAGCCAGATGCCGGAAAATCCGCTCGATCACGCCAGGGAATGCCTGCACGGTAACGATACAGCACGGCTTCGATAAACAGACGGTTATCCGCAGCCGTCCCACCGACATGACCTTCGCGACCCGGGAGAAGATCTTTTATCCGCTCCCACTGACCATCGCTCAGACCATACCGGCGCATTCACACTCTCCCCGTTCCAGAAACAGGAAGAAAACATCACAGATCAAACGGGAGTACAAGCTTCATAATCCCCCCGTTTAACTGACGACACGCCCTAGCAGCCTGTCGGGTTGGGTATTTTGTGGCTGATAACGCCGAGGCTGAGCCAGCTTATGCTACGTGAAGCCGTGCCATTCTTTTGCAGTTGTATGCGAGAGCGACGAGTGTCCATTCGGTCGTGACTTTTGCAAGGCTGCGCAGACTGAATCTTCTGAAGCCCATGATGCTTTTGATAATGCCAAAGATCGGTTCAACGGTCTGTTTTCGTAGTCTGTAAACATCTCCGGCATCCGTGGTTTCCAG
>NZ_JACRVR010000096.1:0-883 GCF_018811975.1 Acetobacter sp. P1H12_c
ATGGCATGGCGGTCGCCCGCCCTTGCTTCCATCTGAATAGGCCAGCGCCTTCTCCAGATCAGGGCGGAACACCTCAAAATCCACAGTCCGGGAAAACGCTTCAAGCTGATCGCCAAGACCGCTCAAACGAGCAAGCCGCTCTTCAACATCAAAAAAACCAGGCTGTTTCATTATTCATTCATCCACCCAATCACCACAGGAGGTATGGAATCACAGATACGCACTCAAAACCATGGAGTTTTTAGAACCCTCCATTTTCCTCTCAATCTGGCTCATATCCAGCAGCTGTGGAGAAGTTTGAGCTGATCGATCAGTGTGCCGATCCTGTCCCATAGTGCGTGGCGTGTGCGCTCTGCGGCTTACGGAGATGGGTCTTGAGTTTGGATAAAGTTTTTTAGATGGGATTGAAGTCGGGACTTTAGGGCAGGAGATAGCGCACGGTCGCGCCTGCGGCTTCGATGGCGGCCTGAATGCCGGGACCTTTGTGAGAGCCGATATTGTCCATGATGAGGATGTCGTCTGGCCGCAGGTCGGGTATCAGAGGTAGTCCCCATTTTTCGGACAGTGCAATAATATCAAGGGCTACTGTCTTTGACTCATCTGTGAGGTGGAGGGTTCGAAAAACCCTCTGGTTTTGAGACCTGGAGGGTTCTAAAAACTCCATGGTTTTGAGTGCGTATCTGTGATTCCATACCTCCTGTGGTGATTGGGTGGATGAATGAATAATGAAACAGCCTGGTTTTTTTGATGTTGAAGAGCGGCTTGCTCGTTTGAGCGGTCTTGGCGATCAGCTTGAAGCGTTTTCCCGGACTGTGGATTTTGAGGTGTTCCGCCCTGATCTGGAGAAGGCGCTGGCCTATTCAGATGGAAGCAAGGGCGGGCG
>NZ_JACRVR010000097.1:0-869 GCF_018811975.1 Acetobacter sp. P1H12_c
CTACGGCGTGTCGTCAGTTAAGCAGGATGATGATTGAGGCGAACTGCACGGCTGCGAGGAAGGTCGATTTCAGTTTATCGTATCGGGTTGCGATAGCGCGAAACTGCTTTAGTTTATTGAAGAACCTCTCAATCAGGTTCCGTTCGCGGTAGAGAGAAAAATCGGTTTTCCGTCGTGTCGTTCTGTTGCGTTTTGGCGGGATGACCGGGGTAATCCCGCGTTGTATCAGCCGATCGATCAACCTGTCCGCGTCATACGCCTTGTCAGCAAGGAAAGCATCAGGGGCGATGTTTTCCAGAAGTGGTTCTGCCTGGGTGCTATCGGCATCCTGCCCGGGTGTGATACCGAGTTCCACCGGATTGCCCAGAGCGTCGCAGATGGCATGGATCTTTGTAGTCAGCCCGCCTCGTGATCGTCCGATGGCCTGATCCGTGCCCCTTTTTTGAGAGCTCCGGCACTATGCTGATGCGCCCGGACAATTGTGCTGTCGATCATCATGTATTCGTTGTCGTGATCAGCGGCCAGATAACGAAATATCCGTTCGATGACGCCGCTTTCACACCAGCGGCGCAGACGCCGGTGCACGTTTTTCCAGTCCCCGAAACGGGCAGGAAGGTCACGCCATGGAATACCCGCGCGATAGCGATACAGCACCGCCTCCACGAACAAACGGTTGTCCACCGCAGTGCCGCCGACATAGCCTTCTCGACCGGGAAGAAGATCCTGTATCCGCTCCCACTGGTCATCGCGTAAACTATAGCGTCGCATCTGTCTGTCTCCCCCAAAAAACGGGAAAACAGTCAGCACACGCAGACACAAAGTACAACCCTCACCTGCCACACTCAGGGTTTAACTGACGACACGCCCTA
>NZ_JACRVR010000098.1:0-802 GCF_018811975.1 Acetobacter sp. P1H12_c
TAGGCTCAGGACCTATTAATTTATTGAACTGAGCGAGAGGTTGTGATTCACAGGTTTACCGATGGAGGGTAGCCTGTGAGTGATGTGTTTATGCTGTCTGAGCGCCAGATGGAGCGGATTGAGCCTTTTTTTCCTCTGGCGCACGGCGTGCCACGCGTGGATGACCGGCGTGTTCTGAGCGGGATCGTTTATGTCATCCGCAACGGCCTTCAGTGGAAGGATGCCCCGAAAGCGTATGGTCCGCACAAGACTTTGTATAATCGCTTTATCCGGTGGAGCCGCCTCGGTGTTTTTGACAGGATCTTTGTCTCACTGACAGAACAGGCTGGCCGTTCGAAGCGTCTGATGATTGATGCAACACACCTCAAGGCACACCGGACATCGGCGTCCCTGCTCAAAAAGGGGCTTTTCCCCCGCCATATCGGACGGACAAAAGGCGGCCTGAACTCAAAACTTCACGCCGTGTGCGATGATCATGGCCGACCGGTCCGTCTACATCTGACTGCGGGGCAGGTCAGTGACTTCAAAGGCGCTGATGTCCTGCTGGCTGACYTTCCCGATGAAACAGAAGAAGTCATCGGCGACAGAGGCTACGACAGCAACCAGATCAGGTTATCGCTTGCAGAACGCAATATCACAGCCTGTATTCCGCCGAAGAAGAACCGGAAATCAAAGCCACCTTACAATTGGCATCTGTATAAAAAGCGCCATCTGATCGAAAACATGTTCGCAAAGCTGAAAGACTGGCGACGTGTTGCGACCAGATACGACCGCTGCGCTCATACATTCATGTCCGCAATCC
>NZ_JACRVR010000099.1:0-712 GCF_018811975.1 Acetobacter sp. P1H12_c
TAGGCTCAGGACTCATTCTTTAAGATAGAAGATGAAGCTTGCTGCGATGTAGATTGCGGACATGAATGTATGAGCACAGCGGTCGTATCGTGTTGCCACCCGTCGCCAGTCTTTCAGCTTTGCGAACATGTTTTCGATCAGATGGCGCTTTTTATACAGATGCCAATTGTAAGGTGGCTTTGATTTCCTGTTTTTCTTTGGTGGAATACAGGCGGTGATGTTTTGGTCTGCGAGAGACTGTCTGATCTTATTGCTGTCGTATCCCCGATCACCGATGACGTCCTCTGTCTCATCCGGCAGGTTCGCCAGCAAAACATCTGCACCTTTGAAATCACTGACCTGTCCAGCAGTCAGATGAAGGCGGACAGGTCGGCCCTGATCATCGCACACGGCATGAAGTTTTGAGTTCAGGCCGCCTTTTGTCCGTCCGATATGCCGGGGAAAAGCCCTTTTTTGAGCAGGGACGCCGCTGTCCGGTGTGCCTTGAGGTGTGTTGCATCGATCATCAGACGCTTCGAACGGCCAGCCTGTTCTGTCAGGGCAACAAATATCCGGTCAAAGACACCCAGACGGCTCCACCGGATAAAGCGGTTGTATAAAGTCTTGTGCGGACCATACGCTTTCGGAGCGTCTTTCCACTGAAGACCGTTACGGATGACATAAACGATCCCGCTCAGAACACGCCGGTCATCCACGCGTGGCACGCCGTGCG